>CAZAKS010000056.1:0-5931 GCA_964485975.1 Candidatus Woesearchaeota archaeon | reverse complement strand
CCAAAATCAGTTAATGGAAAGATTTACTATGAATATCCTGCAATTTACAGGGGAAGAGTTGTCTCAGGTATAAGATTAGAATTCAAAAATGGTAAAGTTGTAAAGGCATCTGCAGAAAAAAATGAAAAATATCTAAAAGAAATGATTAAATTAGATAAGGGTGCATCATATATTGGAGAATTTGGAATCGGAGTAAATTTCCAACTAAATAAATTCATAAAAGCCATACTTTTCGACGAGAAACTAGGTGGAACAATACATCTAGCTTTAGGTAGAGCCTACCCTGAATGTGGTAAAGGTGGAAACAAATCAGCCCTTCACTGGGATATGATTAAAGATCTAAAGAATGGTAGATTCTTAATAGATGGTAAAGTAATTCTAAAGAATGGTAAGTTCTTAATTTAATAATTCTTATAAACTAATTAAAAAACTAAAATCTATGGCCATATTATTTGCTTGGGATTTTCATGGAGTTCTTGAAAAAGATACAGAGTATGCTGTTGTAGAAAGGACAAATCTAACTCTCAAAAAGTTTGGATATGATTTAGAACTTAGTTTAGATGATCTTCGTCCATTTTATGGTATGAAATGGGGTGATTATTACAAACATTTCATCCCAGGAATAAGTGAAGAAAAAGTCAGAGATATGGTAGATTGGGCAGTAAAAACAAGCCAAGAATCTATAAACAAATTCATCAAACCTAATGATCATGCTGCAGAAGTTCTTAATACATTAAACAAAAAAGGAAATACTAACCTCCTTATTTCAAATACAAATCCAGAAGCAATTTTCTGGTTTACTGACTCTGTAAAATTAACAGATCTATTCGAAAAAATAGTAGGTCTTGATAAACATCTAGAAAAAGAAACAAAATCCAAATCAGAAGCAATTATTGAATTTAAAGAACAAAAAAACTTTGAAAAAGTTGTAGTAATTGGAGATCATGAAAAAGACATTGAAGAAGGGATAAAAGTTGGAGCTATAACCTACTTATTTACAAAAAAAGACCCTTCAACAATACAAACTCAAGCAGACCATATAATAACCGATCTAAGAGAAGTTCTTAATGAGTTGTAATATTTACATCCTTAACAATAACTGGTGGAGTAAAAGTTGGAATACCTGACTCCCAAGAATAAATTTGTTCTTGATCCTTACCTACTTGAGTAACATTTTTCATTAACTGCAAAACATTATCAGTAACCCTAATCTCCTTTAAGGGTCTAACAATCTTTCCATTCTCAATTAAAAATATTCCATCTCTTGGAATTGTAGAAAAATCACCAGTAGAATAATTCTGAAACCTTGTATACCAAACATTAGTTATCCAAATACCATTTTTAATCCCTGCAAACATATTATCTTTACTATACTTGCCTTCTTTCATCATTAAAGCATGGGGATCAGGAGATATCAAACCAGCATTAGCAGTGGTCTTAACATTATATCTCTCTGCACTAGAAGTATTATGTAAAAAACCTTTTAAAATTCCTTTATCTATTAACAGATTATTCTGTGTTGGAACTCCCTCAGAATCAAAAATAGAATAACCAAATGAATTTTTAATAGTTGCATCATCCATAAGAGTAACATTATCATTACCCACCTTTTTACCTTCCTGTCCTTCTAAAAAACTCAAACCAGCCTCAACAGAAAAGATTGAAGCAGACTCTCCAACTGTATTTAAAACATTAGCCCAAGCAAGAGGCTCAAAAAGAACATCAAATTTTCCACTTATTCTTTTCTTAGCTCCTAAACTCTGCTTAGCAATATCACAAGCTCTCCTAGCAGCATCTCTAAAATCTAACTTACTCAAATTTCTAGAAACTGCCACAGTATGTCCTGAAGAGTTTTTATCTGCAAGAGCCCTAACTGAATAATAAACAGAAGTTCCTCTCTCATAAGCCTCAACATTATTAGAAGTCAACAAATAGTTCTCTCCAACAGTATCCTCAAACACACCGGCTGTTCTTCTAACTTTATTCTCTTTACATATCTCAATTCCTTCCTTAACAATATCATTACCATTCATCCCTTCAATACTTTGATCATATTCTTCATGTTTAGAATAACTAAAAGGTCCTTTTGCAAGTCCCCTATAACTCTCACTAGGCTGAATCTTCTTCAAAAAGTTAAAAGACCTATTTAAAAGTGCAATTGCATCTGATTTTGTAAACTTTTTCAAAGAAGTCATCAACACTTTCTTATCCTTTGCCAAAAATAAAACAATATCATTAGAATCCCATGTCTTCACAGCACTAATCTTACTATTAGCAAACTTAGATTGAGATTTTTTAGATTTAACCACTTGTACTACTACATCATCTGCTCCCTTCTTTTGAGCCTTCTCTAATAAGTAAACAGCTAAATCCTTATTCATTTTATTTTCAACCCCTTAAGCAAAATAGAAGGACCTCCCATAAACACAGGTATTCCTTGCATTGGTTCTCCCTTACCACAATTACCTGAAAACATTTCTAAATTATTAGCAACTTGATCAACAGCATGATAAAGTTTAGTAGTAGACACCTCTAATACAGGATTAATAACTGGTTTTGTTAATTCCCCATTCTCAATTAAATAAGCCTCAGCACCAGTATACTTTTGATTCAATCTTTTATCATCAATATTCCACTCCATAAAATTCTTAATAAATACACCTTTCTTAACATCTTTAAACAAATCATCCTCACTAACCTTTCCAGGCAACATAAAAGTATTAGACATTCTAACAATACTCTCCTTATCATAATCAGTAGCCCTTGAACTACCATTA
Organism: Candidatus Woesearchaeota archaeon; assembly: GCA_964485975.1. GTDB lineage: Archaea > Nanobdellota > Nanobdellia > SCGC-AAA011-G17 > GW2011-AR17 > JABHZQ01. The sequence goes on along the minus strand of CAZAKS010000056.1, from coordinate 3,154 downwards.
CTCTCCAAATTCATATGGTGTGCAGTCTCTCTATTATGTAAGAACTCAGTAATTATTCCCTCTTTAATCAAAAACTTCCTTCTAGCCTTAACTCCTTCATTATCATATTTATAATAACCATAACTATTCTCTAAAGTTGGATCATCAACAACAGTTACTTTCTCAGTACCAATATTAAAACCAACCATCTTCTTATTAATAAAAGACTCACCAGCTTGTGCAGCCTCTCTTCCAAAAATCCTATCAGCTTCATAAGGGTGTCCTGCAGATTCATGAACCATTATTCCTGTAACTTCCGGACCACAAACAATAGGCATTACTCCTTTTGGAGTTTTAACTCCTTTAACCAAATTAGTTTTCATAGAAACAACCTCTTCAGTAAATAATTTATTCAAATCCCAACTCTCTGGTATCTCCCAGCCCCCACTTCCTCCTTTTCCAGAATACCTTTGAGTAACTTTATTATTTTCAGCAATAGTCAATAAATAATACATATTAACTTTAGGAACCGTTGCAATAATTGAAGTTCCATCAGAATTAACCAAGTGTTCAGTAGTCATATGATCAGAATAACCAATAAATCTTGCAGGAACATTAACACCTGAACTTTTTATAGCTTTCTCAGATTCCATTATCCATTTAATCTTTTCATCAATATCAATATCCAACAAGTTCTTCTTTTGTTTAACTTCATATTTATCTTGATGAGCAATATCATCTGCCAAAGTTAACTTCTCACCATATTTTTTAGAAGATTTAGTTTTTTTAATAGCTTCAATAATCAATCTTTTGATTTTTGTTTTATTCCCCAACTCATTTGTAGAAACAAAACCTAATTTTCCTTGAACAAGGAATCTCATTCCTAATCCATCATAAGTACTAAAAGTAGAAGCCTCTAAATTACCATTCTTCAAAACAATCCCATTAGTAGAAGTATTCTCTACTCTAGCCTCAGCATACTTTGCTCCCTTTTTTTGAGCATACTCAACAGAAAACTTAGCCAAATCCTCCATAAAAGAACAAAACAATATTATCTATTTATAGTTTGTGGTTTAATTATTTCACCATTAGAAGTATACGCCATAAAAACTAAATCACTGGGTGGATTAGGATGTAATTCCCTTAAGTATTTCAATGCAGCTATAACATCAAATAAAGCATAGGATTGATCAACATCTAATAATCTAAAAGGAACTAAATACAAATCACCAATTCTCTGAAAACTATCCCAAGCAGAATCTTTAATCTTAACCTTTCTAGGTAGCCATCTTGCCTTCCCAGTAAGATAATCTCTAACTAAAGGGAATAAAACAGCTTCATTTGTAAGCTTATAAGCAACAAGTCTAAATGAATGACTTCCTGCTGCTCTCCTAAATTTCTTATGATATACCACAGGATTAATCAGAATTTCTTCTAAAGTTGCACCCTCTCCAACCAACCTACCCAGCTTTGTTTCCTTCATCAGTTATCACTTACCAAACATTGCATTTATAAAGATTTAAGTGAAATAAAAAATATATTTTCGGATATATGTTTTAGTAAACAAGTATATATAAAGCACTTCCCCTTCTACCTAAATATCCTAAAAGGGGGCGGTAGAAATGACTAAAGATATCAAAGAAGATGTAAAAAATATTGTTAACAAACTAACTATTGATACAAGTTCTGTTTTTTCAGAAAAAATCTATTACCTAGCTGGAGAATTAGGAATAGGAGAGCTTCTTGTCAAGGAATCACTCCAAGAATTAATCAATGATAAATTCATTGCTGAACCAGTAATGGGTATAATTAAAAGAATTTAACGCATATTTTCTGCATTTATTTCTAATAGGTGTTGCAAATGATCTCTCTTTATTTTCAATAAAGCCTTCCTATCATTAATATACTTCTCTAATAACATTGAAACTGACTCACCAGACATCATATGAGGTAGTATAACATAATCAGCACCTTCATCATACAAAGTTAAAGCTACATCCAAATCATCTGCAGTAATAAAAGTTAAGGCCTTTGACTTAACCTCTTTCAAATGTTCTAAAAGAACAATATTATCTTTTTCTTTAGGATTAGTTGAAATAATTACCTTAGCATGCTTAAAATCAATCCTTTTCAAAATTTCAGGATTAGCCATATCTCCATACATAGCAGAATATTTTTGTTTAACCAAAGTTTCAATAGCTTCTGGATTAAAATCAATAACCAAAACATTTCTCTTCATTTTTTTCAAAGCTTTCAGAAAAATCACACCAATCCTATGATAACCAAAAAGAACAATTTTCTTCCTCTGTCTAGTAGATTTTGTAATGTTCCTCTTCTTAATTGCCAACTTTTCAAAAATACTCAGCACTGGACTCAAAAAAGTATAAATCTTAACTTGGAATTTAATAAAATAAGATGTCAAACCAATCGAAATAATTGCAGCAAGTATTGTAGTGGTAAATAAAACTTCAGATATATCTGATAAAGACATAACTAAAATTAAAGAAAACTCAGAAACTTGTGCTAAAGAAATAGCAGAAGCAAATGAATTCCTTTTATCATATCCCATAATACTCAATATAATCATAATAATAAGTGGCTTCAATAATAGAACCACCAACATAAAAACAAATAATGGAATCATAATAGTTCCAAAAGTACCAACCCCTAATTGCAAACCCAAACCTACAAAGAAAATAGTTGCAAAAAAATCCTTCAATGGACTAATTCTACCAACAATATTCAAATTATAAGGTAAATTTGCAATACTAATACCTGCAAAAAATGCACCAATTGCAATTGAAAACCCAAACAAATAAGCCAATAACACAAAGAAAAAACAAATAGCCAAAGAAGTTAAAAACAACAATTCCTGAGACTTTGCTGCAAATCTAAAAGCCCTATGAACAACAAATCTACTAAGCAAATAAACAACTAAAATCAAAGCTATAAACTTCAAAGCAATTACCCCTAATAATCCAAAAGAAAATCCATCTGAAGCCCCAAGTAAAACTGTCAAAGCAATAATCACAAAAATATCTTGTAAGAATAAAATACCAATAATAATCCTTCCATGCAAAGTATCCAATTCTCTTTCATCAGAAACCAACTTTATAACAATCATTGTTGATGAAAAAGCCAATATCAAACCAGCATACATAGAATTTGTCGGATC
>CAZAKS010000055.1:0-5959 GCA_964485975.1 Candidatus Woesearchaeota archaeon | reverse complement strand
CCTCCTCTTGGATTTTCACAATCACCTGTATATCTTGGGATTAAATGAATATGTAAGTGATGGATTGTTCTTCCTGCTGCCTCTCCATCGTTTATTCCAATGTTATAAGCGTCAGGGTTATACTTCTCCTTGATTATTTCTTTCATTTGTTTTATTGTTTTGTATAAATCTTTTAATTCTTCTTCTGTTAAATCAAAAAAAGAGGAGAAGTGTCTTTTTGGAAATATTAGTGCATGACCTTTTGAAATTGGATTTTCATCCCATCTTCCAAAAGTGTGTTCATTTACAATTGCATTTTCTTCTTTTTGTACATCACAGAATAGACATTTTTCCATATTTAGAAAAAAGCTTATTTTATTTATAATAATTTCTAATGAGAACCTTTAAAAAGGGTGAATTTTTTGTAATATCATGGAGATGTGGGCTTTGCAACCTGAATCCAAGGAGTAATTTAAAATGGGAATGTATCAATCAATAAGAGAGCTTTGGAAGAAGCCAAAGGCCAATTTAGGCCCGCTATATAAAGAAAGACTTATTCAATGGAGAAGAGAACCAGCTGTTGTTTCTTTAGAAAGACCAACAAGACTAGATAGAGCTAGATCTTTGGGTTATAGAGCTAAAAAAGGAATCACTGTCATGAGGGTTAGGCTTAGGAGAGGAGGAAGACATAGAGAACAGAGAAAAGCAGGTAGAAGATCTAAAACTCAGAGAAGGAGAAAGATTGTTGGTAAATCATATCAGTGGATTGCTGAGGAAAGATGTCAGAGAAAGCATACTAATATGGAAGTATTAAATTCATATAGAGTTGCTAAGGATGGAATCTACTATTGGTTTGAAGTTATTATGGTAGATCCTCAGAGACCTGAGATCAAGAGTGATAAAAAATTGAACTTCTTGTGCAAAGAAAATAAGAGAGTATTTAGAGGTAAAACTGCTGCTGCTAAGAAGAGTAGGGGTTTGACTAAGAAAGGAATCGGTGCAGAGAAGTTAAGGCCTGGTAGAAGGGCACAAAAAGGAAGATCTAAATAGATCTATTTTTTTCTTATTTTTAACCACTTCTTAGTTACTATAACCAAAAGCTTTATATATGAGAAGTTTGGGATTTTTAATTGTGAGGTATACTTAAAATGACAGGTTTAGCTGAATTATTTAATCAAGATCCAGTCACAGTAGCTAAAGAGCTAATTGGAAGAGAATTAATTAGGACTTTTGGTAATAGTAGGATTGTTAAAGGTGAGCTTTTTGAGGTTAGAGCTTGGGGGGAACACTCTGAAAGGGAATTAGAATTTACTGAACATGATTCTGGAATTGTTTCTGTTAGTAAATATGGAAGAAGCTATATGATTGATGTTAGTGTTCAAGAGGGGAGAGGATGTGTTACTTTAATTGGTGCAATTTTTCCTGATATTGGAGGAATTGCAAATACTGCCGGGAAATTGGCAGATGGATTGCAAATAGATGAAGCTTTTAATGGATATGATCTTGTTAATGCAAGGAGTGCTAGTGATACTAGTTTAGCTTCTACTTTGAGGCTTGAAGGCCATCCTTATGAAGGAACTATTTTAGAGAGAAGATGGGCTAGAGCTCCTGATAATTGGCAGGGAACCTTTTATGTTAGACCTCAATTATTGTGAGGAGGGATTGACTATGACTGAGAGTAATGTCAAAAACAACCTTAGAGGATACAGTAAGTAGATTAGGAATTTCTCCAGATAGTTGGGCTTCTTTAAAGGGTCAAGCTATGGCTGTTCATCCTGAAAATGTTATAAGGGGTTTAGCAGTTCTTTATGAGGGGGAATATGGTAGAGATGAATTATATGCTAAGTTTATAGCTGTAGCTAAGCGAACAGGGGATTGGACTTATCATGTAAGAGATGTTCAACAGTTGAGTCAAGAGTTAGACGAGATGGTTAAGGAGGTTAGTGCTGGTTCTGATAAAGGTTATATGGAAATGTTGGACAATTTTGGTGATGGTGATGCAGATCTTTATGCTGCTTATATTCTTAACATTCCTGAAATGAGAGAGAGAATTTTAGATCAGGTTGGGACTTATGATAGACTTTATAGAGTTACTAGAAGAATTGTTCAAAGAAAAAAGAAGAAACAAAAACATAAAGCAGATAGAGAGGATGAAGACTCTGAAGAAGTTAAAGTTACTGATTTGTTAGAGGCTTTACCAGAAGGTCACTTTGATATTTTGAATACACCTGAGGCAAAAGTTCCAGATGCTAAAAGAGAAGAGTATAGAGATGTAGAAAGATTACATGCAATTCTTGATGAGAAAGCAAGAAGAGATTCTTTTAAGTTGTTTAAGGAGAGAGATCCTACAGAGGGTATTGCAGATTTAGAAGAGTTTGTTGCTGCTCAGAGTAATAGTAATATTGCAAGTTTTTATCAGAAACAATTGGATATATTTAGAGGTTATTTAACTTTCCAAGAAGAGTTGGCTAGGTCTGGTTATATTAATTCTGAATTTGAACATCCAGAAACTAATGAAAAAGGAGTTTTACCTTCTTTCCACCAAGTTGAAGCAATGTATCATGCTTTGATGGAGGGTAGGTTTGGTGTTTTTGATGACTGTGGTACGGGTAAGACTGCAATTGCTAATTTACTTTCTCCTTTGGTTAAAGCAAAATTGGAAGCTGAAGGGAAAAAAGTTTATGGTAGAAATTTGATAGTGGGGCCTACATCTGGAACAAAAGCTTGGAGAGATGCTTTAGAAGGGGATGAAACAAAAAGACATTTTGTTGATAAGAAAAAAGTAGTTTGGGTTGCTGATGAAGAAAAAGATAATGGATTTATTAAGGCATTGGAAGGGGCTGAATCTATTTATGTTAATCCAGAGCAGTTGTTACTTGATGTTGAGGTTGAAGGGGAGACAAAGAAAGTCTATCAAGTTTTGAGAGATATGGGGTATGATCATTTGATTGTTGATGAAGTTCAAGAGGTAAAGAATCATAATACAAAAACTAAATCTGGTGGTGTTACTGAAAGTTTTGCAGTTAGATGGTTGGCAACTGTTCCAGGTTTAGAACATGTAACTTTACTTTCTGGAACTCCTATGCCTGATAATCTTGATGACTATGCTAATATCTATTTTATGTTGAAGCCAGAAGAGTTTATGGTCGAGAATTTAGAAAATGGAGAGTTAGGTAGAAAGTTAGAATTTGATAATGTTTTGAGTAGATTTAGAGATATTTATGAGGGAGATCCAAGAGCTTTGTATGGTCTTGTTAAACATAAGACAATCAGAAGGACAAGTGATGAAGTATCTAATTTACATGGTTATGATTTTATTATGGATGATATTGAGTTGACTCCAGTACAAGAGAAAATTATGACTCATATTTTTGAGAAAGGAGATAAACATTGGTTAACTCAGATGAGATATGCTGCTTTGGATCCTAGGTTGGTTAATCCTAATATTTTACAAGAGTTAGATTTGGTTGGGGAGTTGACAAGAGAGGACTCTGCTAAATATAAGAGATTGGATGAAATTTTGGGAGCAAAAGATGGACCTATTGCTAATGATGAAAAGGTTGTTATTTTTTCAAGTATGTTTGCAGGAGGAGTTACAAGAGCAGCTGAAGGTTTGAGAGCAGCTTATCGTAAATTAGGTTTACTTGATGAATATAAAAGATTAGGAATTGAAAATCTACATGAAGATTTGGCTAATAGATTGAGTACTAAGTTTGGAAGAGAGGTTAGTTTTGTTGGGATAGATGCTAATACTTCTACACCTGATAGGGAAGCTGCTGTTGATAATTTAGATAATGGTTTAGATGGAATTGTAACAACAACTAAATCTGGAGGAGTCTCTTTGAATTTTTCTCCAGCAACTGTTGGTGTGTTTTTAGATATTGATTATAGTCCAGCTACTTCTGATCAAGCTATTGCTAGATTGGTTAGAAGAGGACAGAGAGCTAAAGCTGCAATTTATTTCTTGATGGGAAAAGATTCTATTGATTATGATGTTTTAGAGAGAGTTGAGGAGAAAAGAAAACTAATTGAGATGGCTCTTGATGGGGTTGAGTTACAAGATGAGGAGAAGGAACTTATTTGGAAGACTCATGAAGGTGCTAGATTAAAAGAAAGATATATGAAAAGGAGAGGAGGAATGGCTATTGATTTAGCTAGTCCTGAAGTTGATGAGTTAGATGCTTTTGAGACAAAGAAGTTTGTTAGAAGAGGAACTAATGCTCAGACTAGGGCAGTTCTTAGTGAGGGTTCTACTGAGTTGACTGTTGCTCAAGAACTTAGAAAGGTTATTGCAGATGATCCAATTAATTGTTGGCATGATCCTACTTTTGTTGAAAGATATTGTGATCATTTTGAACAGTTATCTCCTTATTTGTTAGCTAGAGCAAAGGTTGCAGATATGGTTAAGAGAAATCTTTCTGGGGAAGTTCCTTTTCCTAAGATGTTGTTAGCTGATGCTGCAGGTCAAGGAATATTGTATGATGCTTTTCAAGATTTAGAACATTTGATTGTTGGTAGAGATTTAGAAATGCCTGCAATATTTGATAGAGATTTTTCACAAGCAATGCATGATAGGAGTAAGAATCCTAATAAGTTATTGGGAGATATGTGTGGTGGTGATGGAGTTATTAGTGATACCTTGTTTACAGCTTTAGGTAGGTTTGATTATGTGGATAACTCTTCTATTTCACTTTTACCAAATAAAGGAAAGATTAGAGATTATGTTTTAGAAGCCAATAGGATTTTAGAGATAGGTGGTCATTTACAATTAGGTGTTGGTGGGTGGTTGTTTAGTCCTGAATTTTTTAAGGGTATGGAAAGAGCTGGATTTGAATCAGTTGTTAGATCTAATAGACATATAGTTGCTCCAGGTTTTAGAAAACAATTGAAGATAGAACATGGGGAACATTTTGCTGGAGCTTATGCTGCTAAGTTGGCTGCTAGTATTTTTTCTATTTTTAGGAAGGTGGGAGAAGTTGGGGAAGTAGATGAGAAGTATTTCCTTTTACAAAATCCTCAATATGAAGAAGAGGAGAGGGAGATGTTACCAGAAATAGAACCAAGGAAGCCAGGTGAACAACCAATTGGTAGTGGGTTGACAAAAAGTAGGAATGTTTACACAGGTGCTAAAAAATTACAAGTAGGTCCAGGAGGAATTGTTACTTTGGTGAAATAAGATGGTAAAGGAACAACCCATAGGTGGATCAAGTAGTTTAAACTTACAAAGATTAGTTTCTAGTTATGTTGATGAAGGTAAGAGGAGAGAGATAGAGGCTTATTTGTTTGCTCATGGAATTAGGGATTTGGGTGATGTTGGGCCTGTTAGATCTTTGGCGACACTTTTTGGGGTTCGTAAATCTGTAATTGAACTTAGAAAGGAATTGTATAGGAGAGGGTTTTTACAAGATGTTCCTGTTGAAAAAGTAATTAGGAGTATTGGGGGGGCCGGAGGAATTAATCCTTATACAAATGAAGCTGTTGTTGGTAGAGAAGGAGTTGAAAGAACTAGGGAACTTGTTGTAGCGTCTTCAGAGTTTGATGCTTTTATTAGAGAAGGATATCCTTCTTTATTTAAGGGAAAACCATCTATAGCATTGAATAATTTTTTAGGTATTAGTCCTATAAATCCTAGAAAGACCTTGCAGAAGTGGTTGTTTGAACATGGTTATTATGATACCTTGCCTATCGATACTATTTTTGCTGATTTAACTCATGCTGTTAAGTATCATAATCCTTATTTTGATCCTAGAGTTGTTGGTGAGAAAAATGTTAGACGATTTAAAGAAGAGATTAAAGATAGTGATGAGTTGGGAAAATATGTTTGTGATAGATTTGACTCTTTGGTAGGGATGATTACAGATTATACTTTGGCGGGGCTTTTTGGTTGGGATACTACTCGGCTTGGTTTTAAAAAAGCAATGTTTGAAATGGGTTTTTTTACTGAGATTCCAGTTGAGGAAGTTTTAGCTAACTTAAGTAA
>CAZAKS010000054.1:0-5967 GCA_964485975.1 Candidatus Woesearchaeota archaeon | reverse complement strand
TACTCAAGTGATCTTGCAAGAGCAGCAGATACAGCAAAAATAATAGCAAACTATCACAAAAACACACCATTCACACTAACAAAAAAACTAAGAGAAAGGTGTTTAGGAGAATTTGAAGGAAAAAGTGAAGAAGAATTCGGTTCTGGAGCAAGAGATAGAGATGGAATCTACCCACAACCAAAAGAAGGAGAAACTCTTGATGAACTCTACCAAAGAGGAAAAGAATTCTTAAAATACTTAAAAAAAACTTACACAAATGAAACAATACTTCTAGTTGGACATGGAGGCATAGACCTAGCAATAATAGGATTCATTGAAAAAAAAGGTCCAAAATATATAGATTTAGGTCTATCCTTAGCAAACACAAGTATAACAATAATAGAAGTAAACAAAGAAAAATATAATGTACTAACACTTAATTCTATTTTACACTTAAGTTAATATCTTCCAACTTCACAACCCATACTAGTTGATTCAATACCTTTTCCATCAATTCCATTTCTAGAAACCATCTGTATATAAACTTCGCCAACATCATCTAAATAATTTTCTAAAGGGCCATTATGTTCAGTAGTTCTAGACAAAAAATGCATAAAAGGGCTTGTACTAGTTCTAAGAAAATTATCCCCTCTCAAAAGTTTAACATTATCTATACTTGAGACCCATCCCAACCATCCCTTATTTCTATAATGAACATGACAAACTTGGGCATCTTCATCTTCAAAAAACTCAGCAATCATAGTTCTAGCCAATTGGCCTAATTCAACACCAGGTTTTCTTTCAATAACTTGATATTCACCAGGCATATCAAATACATCTTTAATTCCCATAAAAAGAAGTTTTAAGTCACCATTTATAAGTTTTATTAAAAAAGAAAAAAATAGTGGGCTTCACGCCCGCTTCTGTTACCGTAATGAGATTCGGTTACAGATATTTATCAATTATAGCTCTAAAGTTCTCAATTGGTTGTGCTCCTGAAATCAATTCTCCATTAATAAAAAACGCCGGAGTTCCTTGAACACCATAACTAGCTCCATCTGCAAAGTCAGCATCAACTTCGTCACTCATTTCACCAGAATCTAAACACTCATTAAAATCATCAGTATCTAAACCAATCTCTTCTGCATAACTCTTTAGAGAATCACTATCCAATGCATCTTGGTTAGCAAAAATCATATCATGCATTTCCCAGAACATATCTTGTTCATGAGCACACTCAGAAGCTTCTGCAGCTATATGTGCATTAGCATGGAAACTCAATGGAAAATCTCTAAATACAATTTTAATATCATCTCCATATTCATCAGCTAACTCAGCCATTGTACTTGCAGCTCTTGAACAGAATGGACATTCAAAGTCAGAGAATGCAACAATCACAACATCTGCTCTTTTACCACCAATCCAAGGATCATCATCTACTGAAACTTCTACAATAGTAGGTTCATCAGCTACAGCAGCACCAGCGTCTACAACAACATCTGCACCGCCTACAGCCATACCAGATAGATCATCAATCTTGTTATTTACAGCATTAATCTGAAACAACATTACAACTAACACAACTAATTGTGCAAACAATAAAATATAATTCCATTTTTTCGAATTCATTTAAAATCCCTCCTAATTTAAACTTGAAAGAAAATACAACTATTTAAAGTTTATTAAAAAATAAATATAAAATGCACCGGCTGGGACTTTCGTAAACCTTTTGATCAAACTTTTTCAAAAAGTTTGTTTCGAACCCAGATCTTTGGCTCTCTTCTAAACCTTTTGATGAAACTTTTTCAAAAAGTTTCTTGGAAGGCCAAAATTCTAGCCATTGAACTACCGGTGCAATAACTCAAAAGAAAAATCACACCTTTATAAACATTTTGTTAGAACCAATAGAGCCATAATAATCACTAATCACCAAAAGGTAAACTTAAAAGAAAAAAATATTTAAAAATTCAACCAGAGTAATCAAAATCATACTCCATTCCATCAGTACTCATATCCATGTGAACTGTTTCACCTTCTTCATTCACATAATAGTCAGCTTCTATTATTGATCCACCACTTTCCATATAAGTTCTCATATGACACAAACCCTCATACTCTCCAGAATCAACAATTCCAATAACTTCCCATTGATAAGTTCCTGAATCCTCTCCAGTTGCAACAATATTCACCGCTGCATTATCATTACACCAATCATCTCCACCTAAATTCTCACCCTCCATCACAATATCAGTATCACCATCAGAATATTCAATATTTACATCCTCACCATCAATATCTACTTCTGCATCCCCACCATCTGCTTCTAATTGTGCCTCCACTGCTTCTTCAGCAACATACTCACTACAACCAGTCACTAAAACCAATAATAATCCCAAAACTAATAACCATTTTTTCATTTTGCCTGCCTCCTAAGTTCATCCTCAATCTCTTTTTTATTCCAACCCTTTTTTGTCAATACCTCTCTTATTGAAGCATCACCAATACCTTTTTTCCTTGCATTAGCAACAAAACTTGCTATTTCTGAAACTTCTTTCCCTCCACTTTTAAACTTTCTGAATTCTTTCTCAATCTCAGCTTTCTTCCATCCCTTTTTAATCAACACTTGTTTAATAACTCCTTCACCCATTCCCTTCTTCATTCCATTTTTAATAAACTTCATAATTTCTGAATCGGGTTTTTCTTTCTGTAAAACTTTTTTATTAAGTGGTTTAGATCTTTTCATAAAGAAATAAGCACCTATTCCTCCACCAACTAACAATATCACTACAATCAAAATAATCCAAATCAATAAATTAGATTCCTTTTCAATACAATCTCCTACATAACACTCATAACCTTTAATACAATCATCATCAGTAACACACTCTGGTTCCTCTTCCTCATTCTCATAAGTAATAACAGTAGTATAATCATCTAAACTCTCACTCTCAGAAGCTAAATAATAATATGAATTAGAACTACCAGAAGTAACATCTGATAAAACATACTTCCCAACATAAGTAGATACAGTTGTTGGACTTAGTTCAGTAGCCAAAGAAGAGATTGGTAAAGTTGAAACAATAAAAATATTCAAAGTATCCATATCTTCATTTGCCTGAATAGTTTTCTTAATCAATCTATAAGTAGATACAGTTCCATCATAATTAGTAATTGTAACTTTCTTACTCTCACCAACAATCTTTACAGCTTCTTGTTGAAAATAAACTTCATCTCCACCAATATCAGCAGATATATCACTCGGTTCTACAATTTGAGTATCTTTATAATCCTCACTAAAATCAATTTCCCAAGGTAATTCATTTAACACAGCTTCAATATTATTCAGCAATTCAGAATTACTAACAAATCCAACTTGTGGTTCATAGCCTTCAATCTTATCCTTTGCATCTTGTACTTTATTATCCAATCCTAAAATAGAAACAACAACTCCTTCTTCAGATGAAGAAGTCAAATAAGTAGCAAATTTAGTTTTAACAGAACTAATCAACTCACTAGGAGTATAATAATCCTCATCACTAACTACTTCTATTGAAGTACTCTCACTCTCCCCTAAAAACTCAACCTGAAAATCATAAGTTCCAATAGGTAAAGAAATATTAAACAAACTTAAATCAACCTCTATATTAGTACCATAAATAACCAATCTTGAACTAATTTCATTAACTAAATTAGGTGAAATCACTAAATCATAATAAGCAAAATTACTTGATTGTAAATCGCTATCATAAGGAGTAAAATCAATAGTAATACTAGTCAAATTAACACTTCCCTTAGTATCAGAAGAAACTAAAATAGGAACTATACATGTATCCTCTTCACAAACCCCGGAATAATCTCCACTTCCAACATAAAACTCAAAACCCTCTGTAACACTCCCATAAAAAGTTTCCCAATCATCAAACACAACACTCTCCTTCATCTGTTTGTCATAAGAACCAGTATATACCTCAATATCAAAATTATTATTTCCTACTGGTGTACACAAAGAACCTTCAGCAACTGGACAAGTAAAAGAAGTATCTGTCTCTCCTGTGGTATCAGTAGGTAACTCAAACAATTGAGTAGTATCATCTGTAGATACTCCAGAATAAACACAAAATAAATACTCTCCTTGGATAGGATAGTCCATTGAAACAGAACAAGAATCAACTGTCTTACTCTCACTTAAATCACAATTATCATTACCTCCAGAAAAACCAACTAAGGGATTACCTCCAGGAACAGAAAGAACAACAGCTTTAATATCTCCACTCGCACCCAAATCAACATAACTAGCTGTAATATTTACCTCTTTAGTTTCTGGAATTTCAATTAATTCACAATAGTAAGTATCATTATTTGTAATATAAGACACTCCCTCAGTTGAACCATCAAAATCAGGAGAAACAAATAAATTATTATTAAAAGAAACAAAATCTCCAAAATAATACCAATCCAAATTACCCTCTCCACCAAAATCAATAGTTACATTCTGTGGATAAGCAGAACTATACTGCACACCTGCAATTTCAACCTCAACACTATCAATTTGAGCATATCTAGGCAACTCAACAGCAACATACTCTTCCCCCTCTCCAGTAAAAGTCAATAATTTACTTAACTCAGAATTTGAAGTATTCATTGGTCCAGCTTGTTCTGAAAAAGAACTATTAGAATTAACCAATAAATCACTAAAAGACATTGTATACTCATTTCCACCAACAGTTACCTTAAAAGTTTCATCCACAGATATTTTTTGATCTAAACCTAAAGTTACAATCCCTTCCAAAGCAGAACTCTCAGGAAACCTATCTCCCTCTAATGCTAAAGTAATCAATTGATCAACAGTTTCAGTTTCAGCAGCACCAGTCCCAGAAACTTCTTCAGTCTCATTTTGTGTCTCTACAACAACATCTTCAACACAAACACTCGCATCACAAATAAACCCCGTATCACAATCCCCATCAACTGTACATTCCACATCTAAAGCACAAAGACCATCTGTACAAACCTCTCCATCTTCACATTCAGTTTCATTAACACACACACTTCCAACTTCAGCACCAACAGAAAATACTATTAAGAATATAAATAATACAATACCTACTATAAATAATGGCTTTTTCATCCTCTTTTTCAATACTCTATGAGATGTTTTTATTTAAAAGTGTTTTCATCTAGTCACTTTTCATAGAATCATAAGCATTCAAAACTATAGGGATAGCAGCTTCAAGATCCATTCCTGCCAAGCCATGTATTTTACCCCAATATTTTAATCTCTCAGTCTCATTAATTTTTCTTCCAAGATTCTTTACTTCAAGAACATGCTCAAAATCTCTTGTAGAGATACCATACCCATTACGATCATCAAGATCAGAAAATCTTGCATTCACACTTAAAAAACCATTAATTTCTACAGGAGAATCCATAGCTTCCAAAGAAGTAGGAGTCATCATATTCACGCCCCAATATAATCCATTATCAGCAACACTAAAAAAACCAGTTCTTGTTAATCTATATTTATCATCCATGCCCATGGAAGGAAGAAGGCTCATATCCTCTAGCTCTTACTTGTTCCTCAACAGATTCCATAAATTCTTTTGGTATCATTCCCATAAAAATCAGTTTTAAACCTGCATTTATAAAACTTCTGCATCAAAAAATATACATTACTCTTCTCTTCAGTAAAATTTATATAGTCTTTTATATTGATTATAATCATGTATGAAGACAGTTTAAACTTATGCAATAATTTACTAACACTATATTCCGATTGTGTAAAATTATATATTCGAGTTAATGGTCCAGGACACTTAGAGGACCCAAATAATCATAATGATTCACTTACTAGCTCTCTACAAATAGAAGAATCAGATCTTGCCGAGTATAAAGCAGCACTTTCTAGTAGATTTTTAGTAAAGCTTCCTTTGTGGGGTAAAGCCAAAGCCATAAAAATTGTAGAAAAAGCAAAAGTAATTAATAGTATTT
>CAZAKS010000053.1:0-6100 GCA_964485975.1 Candidatus Woesearchaeota archaeon | reverse complement strand
TTTCTACAGCCTTAGTTACTTCGTTAGTTCCTTTTCTAAGCTTACCAGAAGTTTTGACTACCTCAACAATTTCATATATTTTTTCGAATTGATCATCAGCCATTTGATAAACCTCCTATCATTGGTTTAGTAGTTATGGAAAAATTAGCCATTTATAAAGGTTTCTATGGGGTAGATATATAGAAATCTATTTATAGGAATTTATATCATTATATTCTAGAGGTGGTATTGATGAAATCAAAATATTTAATATTCTTAATAATTATCATGGGATTGTTTCTTATTGTATCTTGTGCAAAAGATATTCCCCTAGAAGAGGATGAAATTTTGGAGGAAGAGGTTGATGAGGAAATAGATGAGGAACCAGAGGTTATTGAGGAAGAATTGGAAGAAGAGCCAATAGTTGAAGAGGAAGAAGTCATTGGGGAAGAGGAAATAGAAGAAAGTACTGTTTCTTGTGATGAAGAAATTCAATTATTCTTAGAAGAAAGCATTAAGTATGAAGGCAGTACTATTATGCTACAGAGTGTAGCTTCTGATGCAATTGTATTGACAATAGATGGAGAATATGGGTCTTTGTCAGCAGAAGAGACTAAAGACTTTGATGGTCTTTTAATTGAGCTTAATTCAATATTTGAAAGAACAGATGAAGCAAAAAGTGGTGTAGTTCTGATTATACCTTGTGAAGTTGAAGAGGAAGAAACTATTCCTTACTACACAGATAGTTTTGGTAATGCAATAGCTTGTGATGAAACTGCAGGAATAAAACAAGGAGATAGTGTATATTACAATGATATAGAGCTATATTTAGATGAATTTACATCTAGTGAAGCAGATTTTAAAATTGATGGGTTCACTAGAACAATATCAATTGGTGAAACATCTACAAGTAGTACATTAGAACTAACTTTAGAAGCTATTAATACAAGATCTGATCCTTCAGAGTCTTATGTAAGTTTTAGTATAGCTTGTTAATAAAAAGTATAAAAAAATAAAATTATTTTTTCTTTTTCTTAACTTTCCTTTTTGGAGCTTTCTTTTTTACTTTTTTCTTAGCAACCTTTTTCTTTACTTTAGCTTTAACTTTTTTTACAGTTTTTTTAACTCTTTTCTTTGCTCGCTTTACTTTTTTATCTTTTTTGATCTCTGTTTCTAATTTTTTAAGTTCTTTCTCTAAGGCTGCAATACTTTTTTTAGAAAGTGCGATAGCTTCTTTACTAGTTTTTTTAGTTTTGGTTTTTACTCTAGACTTAGTTTTCCTTGCTAAGAGTTTAAGCTTTGCTTTTGCTTTCTTTTCATTAGCCTTTCCCTTTTTTACCAGCTTTTTTCCTTTCTTCTCTGCTTTTTCTTTTGCTGTAACTCCTAGTCCAAGTCCAGCCAAGCCAAGTTTTCTCAATAATTTCCTCATCTAATACTCACCTCCTTTTTTATCCCAGAGTATTGATATCCCCAAAAATAAGGATATGATGACAATGATTACTAATAGTAATAATGCTAAGTAGGGAACACCCAATATTGTTGGTTGTACACCAGACATAACAATCAATGCGAATCCAACAATCAAAGCACCAATTATGAATCCAAAAGTTATTCTGTTACTTGAACTTCCTATCTCATGTGTAAGCTGTCTTACATCTTGGTTATCAATATCAACATTAACTTTAGTTCCACTTTTAATAAGGCGTATAATACTTCTTAAATCTTCCGGAAATTTCTTTACAGATCTTGTAAACCCCCAGGCATTTCTCTTTAATTCCTTTGAAAGATTCTTTATACTTTTTCTCTTTGCTTTTAGTTCTTCTACTTTTGGAGTACAAAGAGTTACAAAGTTTGATTCTGGATAGATTTCTCTTGAGAAGCCCTCTGCAGTCGCTAAAGCTTTTAAAATTAGGACAAAACTAGTTGGAAATTGCATATGGTATTTTCTAGCTAAAGAGAAAACATCTGCAAGGAATTCCTTCATGTTTATAGATTTTAATTGTGCACCATGATAATTACCTAATCTTTCGAATAGGTCTTCTTTAAACTTCTGTTCGTTTATTTCCACATCAACAATACCAATATCAATAAAGCTTCTAGCTAAAAGATCTAGATCACCATGTACTAAACCTATCAACATATCTTCAATAGGTTCTAACATTGTAGAAGAAACCCTTCCTACAATTCCAAAATCTAAAAAAGCTATATTCTTATTTTTTGTTATGAAAATATTTCCTGGATGTGGATCTGCATGGAATATATGATAATCAAAAACTTGAGTTATTAGATGTTGTGCAAAGGTGGTTGCTATTTTTTTTCTGTCAGATTTAGTTAGTTTTATTTCATTTATTCTTTTTCCATATATGAATGACATGGTTAATACTCTAGAAGTTGTGTGTTCCCAATCTACTTTGGGAATTTCTACATTTAAATTATTTTTTTTATTTCTTTGGTAGACTAGTTCTATATTTTTTGCTTCATTTTTGTAGTCTAATTCTTTTTTAGTATAATCTTCAAATACTTTGGCTATACCTGGAAGATTAAATGATTTTACTTCTTTAATGTGTTTGTTTGCTAATTTGGCTAGATAGTGTATTATTTCTAGATCTGTTTCAAATACCTTTTGTGCCTGAGGTCTTTGTATTTTAACTGCAACTACCTCTCCAGAATGTAATTTTGCCTTATGTACTTGTCCTACTGAAGCTGCAGCAATAGGGGTTTTATCAAATTCTGCAAATATTTTATTTATGGATTTTCCTAGATCCAATTCTATTATTTGTTTTACTTGAGTGTAAGGAAAAGGTTTTACTTCGTCTTGAAGCTTTGAGAATTCATCACAATACTTTTGAGGTAATAGATCTGATCTTAAGGATAGAAGTTGTCCTAGTTTTATTAGACCCCCACCTGCTTCTTCCATAACTCTTCTTAATCTTGAAGGTAGGGAAGTTACTGGTTTTTTGAATTCAGATGGTTTTATCTTATGTTTTACATCTAGGTGAGACTTTAGGTTTAGTTTGTCAATAATATATCCTAATTCCTCTTTGAATAGAAGATTAACTATTTGTTTTAGTCTATTAAATCCCTTAATGGCACGAAACACTCCCATTTATTTATTTAATAGCGTGAATAGTTTATAAATTTATTTATTAGAATAAAGGAGCTAAAGGAAGGTAATACCTTATTACGAATAAGAAAATACCAATTGCTAGTGTAATAAAGTAAACTAGTTTATTCCATTTTAATATTTTCTTTCCATCTAAAAGCCAGACAGGTATTAAGTTAAATAAACCCAACCAAACATTTACCAAAACTCCAAAAGAAATTATTCTTGCTATGAATCCTTCTGTGAAAATAAATGCTAAACCTATAAAAAGAATTGCTAAGACTAAATTAGTTGCTGGGCCAGCTAGAGAGATTTTTCCATTTCTTTCTTTTCCTACATGTCCTGCAATCATAACTGCACCAGGTGCTGCAAATACTATACCTAAGAAAGAGGTTAGTACTGCTACTAAAAGCATAAAGTTATCTGCTCTGAATTCTGCAAAACAGCCATATCTTTGGGCTACAATTTTATGTCCCATCTCATGTAATAGAAAACCTACTCCCACTGTAACTGCAGAGAGTATTACATTTGCTATGAAAAATGTACCAAGAACTCCTCCTGAGAGAACAATTGCAAATGCTATTGAGATAATTAACCAGGCCTTTGCAAGGTCTCTTAATTCTATCTTAGAGAACTTGATTTTGATCATTTTTTAGAGATTAGGCATTTTCCTTTATAAATGAATGGGTTTTTGTTGCGAAAGGTTTATATAGTAGATAGTGTATACTATACAATAAGATGATAAAGATCCAAGAGCAAGGGACAAGCACCAATATTTTTTTGGAGTTAGTTAGTGTATATATTACACTAGATAGGTCTCTTTTTTTGGATTTACTTAGTGTAGAAAATACACTACGGAGGATATGAAAATGAGTATAGAACAAAAATTAGCGGAAAAAAACCTCTTACACGAGGAGACAAGACATGTAAGACTTACAAGTATTACAACTAAAGTTCTTAAAACAAAAGTCAAAGTTACTGTTGAACATACAGGTAATATGGGTGCTTCTTTGAGAACTGTGAATGAACAATTGAGATATTTGAGTGGACTTGATGATACCCTAGCTTACCTTGATTCTTTGGGTCCAACCAACAAAAAACAAGAGGGTAGCCCAGATTATTTGTGGACAGGTCAATGGGACTATAAAAGAGATAGTGTTGAACCTATGCAAGCTGCAATTGTTGATCCAGCTTATGCTAACCAAGGAGGTTTGGCTGCTGTTGTAGCTTAGAATTAAAATGGAAGATCACAAACAATATACAGATAAATATTTTCTAAGAACTAGACAGATCTTAGAAGCAGAAGACATAAATCCATTTGTTAGAATGCAAGTATTTTCTAGAACTGCAATTGATAACTTAACTGGAATTAATGAAGCTCTTGAGCTTATTGATGCTTTTTCTAGTTTAGAAATAAATGGAGGTAGAGTTTTAGCTTTACCTGAAGGATCTACATACTCACCAAAAGAAACAATGATGTTAATTGAAGGGCGAATTCAAGACTTTGTTGAGTTAGAAACTGTTTACTTGGGAGTTATTTCTGATGCCATGACTAAAGCAGTTAAAGGTGGGATTGATCTAAGAGCTGTTGAAGAGAAAGCAAAGTTAATTGTAGAAGCTGCTGAAGATAAACCAGTTTTATACTTTGGAGCAAGACACTTCCACTGGAAATTAGATCAACAGATAGCACAGATCTGTCATGATGCTGGTTTTGTTGGAACTTCAACTGATGTTGGAGCAGAGGCTTGGGGTGCAGAGGGTATTGGTACAGTACCACATGCATTAGTTTTATCCTATGCTGCTGCAAGAGAAGGAAATCCAACTGTTAATGCAATGGTGGGATTTGATAGACATATTGATCCATCTGTTCCAAGACTTCTTTTACCTGATACTTACAACAGAGAAGTTGATGATACTATTGCAACTGCAGAAGCATTAGATGGAAGATTAACTGGAACTAGAATAGATACTTGTGGAGAGAATGTAACTCAGTATGCTGAAAGACATTTGGATGAAGTAAGAGAATTAGTTCCTGAATCTGAATACCTTTCAGGAAATGGAGTAAAGATTGCTTCTGTTTGGGCTCTTAAAAGAGAGTTAATGAATGCTGGTTATGGTGATTTAACTTCAACAGTCTCTTCTGGTTTTAATGAGAGAAAGACTGCAGCTTTTCTAGAAGCAAACAGAATCTTCCAAGAAAGATATGGTGTTAATTTGGTGGATGCTATAGGGACTGGTTCTATTGCAAGTCCAGTTATGGCTACTGCAGATATTGCACAGTATAGGGATGATGAAGGTAATTGGATTGACAATAGTAAAGTTGGAAGAGGCTATAGGGCGAATTCAAGATTAGAAGTAGTTTTAGGAGGTAAATAAAATGGTAAAAGTTAATGTTTTAGTAGATTGGGGGAAAGCTTTTGTTGATGAGAATGGAAATTTTTATTGTGGAACAACAGAAGCACAAAAAGATAATGCAGCAGGGATTGCAGGAGACGCAGACTTGGTTATTTATCTTGGTGATGTGCACTCAAGAACAAGTACTGAATTTATTGTGAATATGGGTTTGTATCCTACTCACAATCTTATACAAAGAGATCAACGTGACTTAGAAGCACTGGGTGTTGAACCAGGTAAAACAGTTAGTCCACAACTTACTGAAAAACTGCATAATATGATTAAGGATAAGAGAAGTGGTTTGATTGTTCCTAGACATGTATTTTTTCAAGACTATAATGGTGAAGCTAATCCTCAACCCTCTTTTGGTTTTGATGATGTTGCTGAGACTTTTGGTTTAGAAAGATTAGTTCCTGAAGAATTCCTTGATGGAGGAATTGAATATGTTGTAAATGCTAAACATATGTTTAATGGAACTGCAACTCAGAACACTGCTTGGTTAGGCGACTATGAAGGAGTACCTTCTCAAGAGATGAACATATTTTCATTATTGAAAGAAAGATATGGTCAAGGTGAAGAGTTAGAGTTTGATTTTACAGGTGTTGTTATTGGAATCTGTAATTA
>CAZAKS010000052.1:0-6173 GCA_964485975.1 Candidatus Woesearchaeota archaeon | reverse complement strand
CAAAAACCATAATCTATAGTAAAAGTAGCAGCATTACAATAATCCTTTGCAGTAGTTGCCCAATCAGTCCTATAAGTTCCCAATGGAACAGTAGAAACTCCATACAAATAAGTCCAATCTTCAGTAGATTTAATTGGTTGATTTATCTCGCCATAAAACTCATCAAACCGATTATCATAATTTACACTCCATTCAGACCAAGTACCTTTTGCATCATTATAATCTGGAGTACTTGAACAACTTCCAGAAGCAGAACACCACTTCCCAGAATGATAAGGATAGGTATAATATTCCTCAAAATTATTTAAAATACATTCTGCAGCAGGATCCCCATTTTCATCAAAAACCATTGCACAGTATTCTTCTCTTAAATCTCCACAATTCTCCCATACCTCTTCTCCATCTACACAATAAGCTCTATAGTGTTGTGTCCCTATCCTATCTCTAAAACTTCCAGTAGGTCCTTCATAAACACACCAAGAATCCAAATGCTTTCTTGTTTTACCTAATTCAAAAATTTCAAACTCTCCTTTATAGTTATTATAAACAGTATAAGAATTCAACATTTCAAAATTTGCAGAATCTTGCAATTCTTGAGTAATCGTATCACCAACTTTATACTCAAAAGTATCAGTACAAGAAGTAGATCTACAAGCAGCCTCTAAATCATCAGTAACATAACAAGCCTCACTTGAACTACATTCCTCACCAGTTAACATTATATCTCCACAGGTATTAGTCTCATAAAACTCATGATCAATTGTACAATCTTCTTGAGTATAAACACAATTACAAGAAGCAGTATATGTACCAGATTCTAATTCTTTTTGTATATCTGCACAACTCTTCCCTTCATAATAACCATATCCAGTAGTTGTATCTGTAGAAAGAGAACCTCTCTCCATTAAACATTCATCACCAGTTAAATAAGTACATCCAGTTTCTGAAACACAACAACCCATAGCATCAAGATTATTATACAAATTACAAGACTCTTCAGTCAGTATATTCCCATCCCAATCAGGAGTCTCTTCATAAGCATCATAAATTGCATAACAATTTGACTCTGTTGTAAAGGAATACTCATTTCCAAACTGGCAACAACCCTTTGAACAAGCAGAGGTACTACACTCATCATCACTAGACCAAGTTCCACCAGCTTGTGTACAAGTATAATCAGGAACACCCTTAGAACAAACACCCTCAGCAGAAACACAACAACCAGAAGCACAAACAGAAGTCTCATTACAAGGAGCATCATAAAACTCATCAGGAGCAGAACTACAAGCCCCTTCATCAGTATAAACACAATACATCCCAGTTGTTTTTTCCTTACAACAACCATCACCACCCATTACAAAAGGAACTATAAGTAAAATAAATACTAGAATAATCAACCCCTTTTCTAATTTCATTATAAATGTTTATAATTTATTATTTTATATAGTTTTTGGAAAGTTTTAATAATAAAAAAGGTATTGAAGTATTATGAAAAAATGGGTGCATAAGGTAGAGGTGATTATAGATTATATAATTCCTTTTGCAGTTCTAATCTTATTGGGAGTTATTGTTGTTGAATTATTCTTCCATGATTTCGCAGAAACTTATCATTTAGCAATCACTATAATTGATGCCACCATAATAGGTATATTTGTCATTGATCTAATTTTCAAATGGATTAGAATAAGACATATCAAACCCTTCCTAAAAGAATGTTGGTTAGATATTATTGCAGTATTTCCATTTTTCTTAATATTTAGAGTTATTGAAAGATTTTTAATCTTACTAGAACTATCTGGTGACATTAAACAATTTCAAATGTTATTTCATGAAGGCTTAGAATTAAGAAAAAGTGGATCTAATATTTTAAGAGAAGGTGGAAAAATAGTTCAAGAAGCTGAAAAAGCAGGTAAACTTAGTAGAGTCCAAAAGATTGTAAGGTACATTAAACCAATTCAAAGAAGTCCAAGATTACTAAAAGCTCTACCCTTTTTTGAAAGACCTAGTGGTAGACATCATATTCATGAATATATTTTAAGTAAAAGAAAATCCAAAAAGAAATGGTGGAGGTTCTGGAAGAAATGATCTGGAAATTTTTACTAAGGATGTGTGGATTCTTTGTTTTTGGTATTTCTATTCTACTATTTGTAATCGGCTTATTCTTAGTTAACTTCCAAAGCAATCTGGAAAACTTCGATGATATTGTTAATAGATCAGTAGATAATTTCTTTGATGAAAATAGAGAAGAAATTCTAGTAAATTTTGGTGTAGATTATGAAGAAGAATGTGCAGATGGCACAATTACAGTCGAAGATTGTGAAATGATGGATGTAATGATAGATGATGCTTTTATTTTAGCAAAAAGTGAATCAAAAGAAAGTATGAGTGTTTTATTTGAAGAAATTGGATTTGAAGAATATGATACTGACAGATTATTTTCAATTGCTATAATATTCTTTGTTATTGCTTTTTTCCTGGTATTCTATGGACATAGAAAAAGTTTTGTTAGAACATTTAGAGGATTTTCAATTCAAACTGGACTCTCCTTTTTACTACTTTATATAGCCCTATCCGAATTAGTAAAAATGAAGATATCTGATTTATACTCAATGCTAAACATGCCAATGGAAATGTCAGAGTTAGCAATTGATCTTGTTCAAATCCTAATTGAAGAATTAATCTTTTATCCTATACAACAAATGTTATTACCTTTCTTAGTAATCTCAATTACAAGTTTTATTTTGTTTGTACTGTTTTTGATTTTGGCTTGGAAGCATGTTGAAACTTAATTTTATTTTTTTGTATCAATGGTTTTGTTATTAAAGGCATCACCTTAAATGGATCCCTATCTACCCCTAAAGTAATATCTATTATTTCTTTTATAGTTGCATTATTCATATCTTTTGCCATAGTGTTTAGAAGGTCATTCCTAGGAATTCCCATCCTATATTGATTTACTAGTTTTTGAGTATTAAAAGAAATGATTCCAAAGTTTTTATCTATCTTCCCTACAGGTGTTTTGCTTAACTCTCTTGTAAACTTAACAAATTCCCTTTCTTGCTCTCTATCTACTTTAAACTTCTTATTAATATCATAAAAAACAGGAGACCAAACTATTATAATTATAACTAATAGCAACAAGTAAAAATAAAATGGTGCATTATAAGTTGCAAAGTCAAATAAAAAGAAAAAACAAACAACAATTAATATTAATGCAAGTATTATAAAAATTAGATATTTTATTTTAAATTTCAAAGAGAAAAAAATAGCTTTTGTTTCTCGCCATAGATTTCTTACCACTCTTCTTTTATGCTCTCTTAATGTAGATTCAGCTTTTTCCCTTAGATAAGCTAAGGTCTGTTGAGGATTATTTATTCTTTTTGCAAGATTTTGTAAAAATAATCTATATTTATCAGAGGGTGTCAATTGAGCTGTTTCTAATAAAGATTCAGCTAAAGATGTTTTCTTTAACTGTATAAAATTAATTATTCTTAGTGCCTCTATTTTTGAATCTCTTGATTTTAATAATGGTTTAAACAAATCTATTTTTGTTAATCCTATTTCAGATAATGCTGCTAAAAGAGATATAGTAAAAGGAAGATTTCTATCAATCCTATTCCTTTTTTCACTGGCCTTTATCTTTGGGATTATTAAAAATAATAACACAGAAAGTATCACCATTACTGCAGTTATCGCCAAAGGATAAAACATTACATATGAGTATAATAAAATAACTGAAAGTGCAGAACCTAAAGCCAAGATTAAAAAAGTAGTCAAATACATTACACTTAAGTAAGTAATTGATAAGATTGGCATTCCAGAATATACTAAGTTTTTCTGTAAATTATTATAAAATTTAGGAAATAATTTAATTGTAAAGTTACTTACTGGTTCGAAAGCTAAATTAGCTATTTTTCCATAGATTCTTATCATATTAATCCAGCTCTTTTTAGAACTGCTGTTCTATCTTTATAATAAACATTAATTACCTGTCTAAAATCTTTTAGATTAAGATTATTATGAGCTAATACAAGTAAGAGTTTAGTTCTTAATTTTAATTCATCATTTAGTGTTTGAGTATTAAGAAATAGACTTTCCTTAGGATTTTGATAGAATTTATCACCATTCTTTACAAATATCTCTTTTCCTTTCTCTTTTATCTTATAGATGGTCTTATTCTCTACATAAAAAACAAAGAAATTTTGTTCATCTACAGTTTTAGATACTAATATTGGAGAACCATTACCTAAATAAGGAATATCCTTTATCAAAGCAAACTCCTCATTTGAAGCACTATCAGAAAATATATACTCACAATTTTTATTCAAAGTAATTCCAATTTCATTTGTTAAGATTCTTGAATTAGAAGGTAAAAAAATATTAGCAGTTGCTAACAAATTATCAGTTAACATAATTGGTTTCCTATTCTCGATTAACATCCAAAGAAAAGCTAACATTTCTGGAGAAGCATTTTTATTCAATAAAAGTGAAATAGGATTCTTATCTTCTATTTTCTTTGTAATAGTTATTACATCTTGTGTTCTTTCCACAACTATCCCTTTATTATCCTCTTCTACTATTGCAAGCTTCTTCCCAATCTTCTGAAACCCCTCTGGAACCAATTGTATATTAGTTGTTAAGGTCCCATATAGAGCATGATCTACTATAGTTGGACCAGTTTTTTTACATACTATCTTCTGAATTAAAGGGTCTTCCATTAAAGGTTCAATTCTCCAAAGACCCAAGAACTCTATATATATTAGATAGAATATTTTCTGATATTCTTCTTGTGTTGTTTTAATATGAAGTTCATCCTTTATTTTATCTATCGCCTCTTTCAAGTTAATTAATCTATTTTCAGCATAAATACTGAAGTTCATCTGTTCAACTAACCCACTTTTAATTTTATTATATTTATCTTGATCTTCTGTATTTAATTGGGGTTCTGTAACTTGGTATATATTCTGATAAATCCTAGCTGTAACAAAATTACTAAAAATTTCATAGGAAACTTGATTATTTTCAAGTTTTTCTGGCAAATGAGGTATTCTTTTGCTAGTTAAGAATGCTATACTCTCCATTTTCAGAATTCAAGGAGTTTTAGCTTATATATATTTCGTCTTTTAGAATTCCAAAAAATATTTAAAGCCTATAAAAATAAGTCTCTGAATGGATGGATTGCCTGAAAGTAATACTGAAGAGGTTTCTAGTGAGAAAGATATCTTACAAAAAAGAAAAGAACAGCTTCTAGCTAAGTTTAAAGGCAATAAAAACTGGTTGGCTTATATCCTTTTAATTGTTATTGTTTACCTGGGTTACTTTCTAAGAACTAGAAATTTAGCCTATTTAACAGATGTAACAACTGGAAAATATATTCCACTAGCATTAGATCCATTTGCTTTTTTAAGATATGTAGAATATTTAGTTGAAAATGGCTCTTGGATGACTTTTGACGCTTTGAGATACTATCCTTGGGGTTATGGATTAACAAATGAGTTTAAGTTTTTGAGTTATTTAATTACCTATATGTATAAAATTTGGAGTTTCTTTGTACCATCTATAACACTAGAATATGTTCATGTCATGTATCCAGTTGTTTGTTTTATGATTGCTATAGTATTCTTTTACTTCTTTGTAAAAGAAGTATTTGATTGGAGAGTTGGATTATTAGCTTCTGCATTCTTAACTGTTTTACCTGCCTATCTATATAGAACAATGGCTGGTTTTGCAGATAAAGAAAGTGCAGCTATGATGTTTATGTTTATTGGTTTATACTTCTTTGTTAAATATATTAAAACTAAAAAATTATCTAAAAAATTGATCTTTGCTGCAATTTCAGGAATAGCAGTGGGTTTCATGGGTTTGATTTGGGGAGGAGTTAGTTTCATGTTTTTGGCAGTTGGAGGATATATTCTCTTAAATGTATTCTTTAACAATTTTAGTAAATCTGATTTTTATGGAATCTTTGCCTTTATAGCAGCTCTATCCTTAACAATGTGGATCGGCTATCCAGAAAAATATTCAATTATCAACTTATTAACTTCAGACACTTCTGGAATTATGTTCATAGCATTTGCAGTTGCTCTAGTTAATTACATTGTTTTCCAAAAAGATCTATTAAAAATAAAAGATAAATTAAAAGTTATTAAACTGCCACCAGGTGTTACCTCTTT
>CAZAKS010000051.1:0-6222 GCA_964485975.1 Candidatus Woesearchaeota archaeon | reverse complement strand
GTAGATCTTGAAATGGTTGATTATGCTGATTCTTCTCCCGCTGGTGAGCCTTATAACGGAGTACAAACACCCATATATATTCTGGTAGATAGCATACAGACAGTTCCTTGGGTTATCACTTCAGAAGTTCAAGCCAAATATGTGCTAGTCAAAGATGATACTCTAGACGCTAGAATAGGGGAAATCCTGGCCGAAACCTTTATAAATCCCTAAATTTCCCCAACACATACCCGTATCACTACGTGAAGTAGGAGGGCATAATGGATAAAAATAAAGTACTAGAAACACTAAAAAAAGTAAGAGATTCTACTAAAAAAAGAAATTTCTCTCAATCATTCGATCTAATTATCAATTTACAACAACTTGATCTTAAAAAACCTGAACAAAAAGTAGATCTATTCATAAATCTACCAAAAGGAAGAGGAAAAAAGATCAAAGTTTGTGGTTTATTTGCTTCTGAATTAATGAAAGAAGGACAAGCAAACTGTGATAAAGTAATTCTACAAGATGAATTTCAAGCATTAAGTAAGAATAAAAGAGCAGTAAAAAACCTAATCAAAGAATTTGATTTCTTCCTAGGTCAAGCAACAATTATGCCTCTGATCGCAAAGAATTTTGGTAGAGCTCTAGGAACAAAAGGAAAAATGCCAAATCCAAAGGCAGGAATGATTGTTCCACCAAAAGCACAATTAAAACCACTTATGGAAAAATTACAAAGTATGGTAAGAATAACAACTAAAGGAGAATTAGTTATTAAGTGTCAAATTGGAACAGAATCTATGTCAGATGAGGATCTAGCAGATAATGTTATACATTTATTTTCAAGATTAAAAAATTCACTTCCACAACACGAACACAATATTAAAAATTCATTCTTAAAAACAACAATGGGTAAACCAATTTTACTTGGAGGTAAATTATGAAACCAAAACCCTTTGTTTCAAAGCAGAAAAAGGATGTTGTTAAACAAATTAGTGATTTTGCTAAACAGTATCCTATTCTTGGTTTAGTGGATATGGAAAATCTTCCAGCAAGGCAGCTGCAAAGAATGAGAGATTCACTTAAGGGCAAAGTAGTAATTTTCATGACAAAAGGAAGATTAATGAGAGTGGCCTTTACAAAATTAGGTCAAGATGTCCCTGGTGCTTCAGATCTTAAGGAAAAGATTAGAGGAATGCCAGCTTTAATATTTACAAAGGAAAATCCTTTCAAACTTTACAAAATGTTGCAAAAAAGTAAGAGTCCAGCTCCAGCAAAAGCAGGTTCAATAGCACCTAAAGATGTTATAGTTCCAGCAGGAAAGACTCCTTTTGCACCAGGTCCAGTTATTGGTGAATTAGGACAATTAGGAATCAAAACTGCAATCGAAGATGGTAAAATCGCGATCAAAGAAGATAAACTATTAGTTCCAGCAGGAGAATCAATTAATGCTAAACAAGCAGAAATCCTAACTAGATTGGGTATTGAACCAATGGAAGTGGGTTTAAACATAATCTCTATTTTAGAAGCAGGAACCTTATTTGATAGAAAAGTCTTAGACATTGATGAGGAAGTTTATGTAAACAATCTAAAGGCAATGCACAGTGAAGCATTCAATCTAGCAATTAAAATTGGATATCCAACAAAGGATACTATCAAAACATTATTATCAAAAGCTTATAGGGAAGGTACTGCTTTAGCAGACTCACAAGACATAATCACAGACGAAAATATCAAGCGGCTTGTACAAAAAGCAAATGCACAAGCATCAAGTCTTCATAACAAGACTACTACTTAAATTTAGGAGGCAATAAAATGGAATATATCTATGCGGCTATGCTCTTACATAAAGCAGGAAAGCCAGTAGACGAAGCAGGTGTTAAAAAAGTCTTAGACGCAGCAGGTGTTGCTGCAGATGATGGTAAAATTAAATCCTTAGTTGCAGCTTTGGACGGAGTTAATATAGATGAAGCAGTTAAAGAAGCTGCTGTAGCTCCAGTTGCTGCTGCTCCAGCTGCCCAAGCTCAAGGTGGAAATGATAAACCAGCAGAAAAGAAAGAAGAAAAGAAAGAAGAGAAAAAATCTACTGAAGAAGCTGCTGCAGGTTTAGGAGCACTATTCGGTTAAATTTTTTTTAACCTTTTTTTAATTTAGACGCAAATCCAAAAGTGGTTATAATGACTGAAATCAATGTTAAAGACAAACTAGCTGAAGTACAGAAAGAAATTACTAGTTTGAAAACTAAATTAGATGAACTAAATGCTCACAAAGAAGAGTGGTTCAAGAAAAAAGAGGAACTTAAGGATAAAATAGCAGATTTAATCAAATCTGTTAAAGGTGTTAAGTCCAATAATGATACTTTTTCTGATAAAATAAAGAAATTTAAAGATGAAAGAGAAAAATATAACAAAGAAGTAAGAGGCTTAATTAAAAAAATAAAAGAAATTAATGATAAAAAGAAGGACAAGCTTCAAAAATTAAAAATTAAAGATCCCGATTCTATAAAAAAACAAATAACTCAACTAGAAACTAGTCTAGAAACAGAAGCACTATCCTTTTCAAAAGAAAAGCAATTAATGAAACAAATTAAAGATCTAAAGAAAAAAATAGCTGGAGTTAAAGATCTTGATGATTTACAAGGGGAATCCAAGGGACTATCCGAAAAAATTGATGAAGCTAAGAAAAAAGCAGAAGATTTCCACAATAAAATAAAAGAGACCTTAAAAGATAATAAAGATGGTTACAAAGAGTTTAACTCTATTTCAAAAGA
This sequence comes from Candidatus Woesearchaeota archaeon, assembly GCA_964485975.1. Lineage (GTDB taxonomy): Archaea > Nanobdellota > Nanobdellia > SCGC-AAA011-G17 > GW2011-AR17 > JABHZQ01. The sequence continues at coordinate 3,473 of CAZAKS010000051.1, read as the reverse complement.
GATCAATACAGTTAAAAAAGAACAAGAAGATGCTTTTGATAAGTTTATTAATTATAAACAAGAATTCTCAGAATTGAACAAAAAACTAAGGGAAAAGCAAAAAGAGATAAAGGGACTATATGGGAAGGATAAAGATAAGAAAGACAAAGTTAGAAAGAAAAAACAACAAATAGATGAACAAAAGATAGAAGAGAAATCAAAAGCAGTAGAAGAGAAAATAAAAAAGAAAAAAGTTTTAACTACAGAAGATCTTATAGCATTCCAAGGATCTAAAGATGAATAATTTGTTAATAGCTATCTTACTCAGTATGGCTCCAGTTGCAGAGCTTAGGGGTGGTATTCCTTATGGAATTGGTTTTGGATATGATCCACTTCTAGTATTCGCACTTTGTACACTAGCCAACATATTTATTATATTTGTAATATTCGCATTTCTTGATTACTTACATGACTTTTTCATGAATGTTAAACCTTACAGGAAGATATTTACTAGGGTTGTAGAAAGAGGAAGGAAAAAAATAGAGAAAAGGTTGGGTACTGCTTGGGAGTTTGTTGCTTTGTACCTACTTGTGGCTATTCCTCTACCTGGGACGGGGGCATACACTGGAAGCATTGTAGCTTGGTTTTTCAAATTAAATAGAAAAAAGTCCTTAGTAGCCATTACTTTGGGTGTTATAACTGCTGGAATAATTCTAACACTTGTAGCAACAGGTGTTGTTACACTTCTTACATAGTATAACTCCTAAAAAAGATAAATTTAAAAGTAACCAATTTGTAGCAATAATATGAAAATTGCTTTTGTAAGCTTAAACACCTATAAACCCACTAATGCACCCTTAGGGTTAGTATATCTAAGTACAATTATTAAACAAAAATATCCTTCAGAAGAAGTAAGGATTATTGATGCGAATTTTGAAGATGTTGAAGAAGAATTAAAAAATTATTCTCCAGATATTATTGGAATTACAGCAATGACTACAGATTATGGTAGGGCAATTAAATTAGCAAAAAAAATAAAAAATATCCCTATTTTAATTGGAGGAGTTCATATAACTACTCTTCCAAATTCATTCAAGGACTGTTTTAAAATTGGTATTTTAGGTGAAGGAGAATATATATTACTTGATTTAATAAAAATTTACAAAAAGCATAATAAATTCCCCAAAGAAGAATTAAAAAAAATAACTGGGTTATTATTCTTAGAAAATGGAGAACTTATCAATACTGGAAGAAGAGAATTAATTAAAAATCTTGATGAACTTCCCCATCCAGACAGATCTTTGATCAATAAGGGTTATTTTAAAAAAGAAATATTGGAAGATGGCAGTGTAGGGATAAGACATAATATGATAGCCTCAAGAGGGTGTCCTTTTGAATGTGTATTCTGCTCAACATCTAAATTTTGGACAAAAAAAATTAGATATCATTCAGTAGATTATATTGTAGAAGAAGCAAAAATATTACATAATGAATATGGAGTAAATTACATAAATGTACCAGACGACCTATTTCTAACCAATAATAAGAAAGCAAGAGAATTAGTTGAGGCACTAAAAAAAGAAGGTTTAGAAAAAATAAAATGGGGTGTACAGTTAAAAGCTGAATTAATCAATGAGGATCTATTATTTACATTAAAAGAACTAAATGTGGTAAGAATTGGTTGCGGATTTGAAAGTGGTAGTCAAAAAGTATTAAATTATCTAAAAAAAGGAACAGTAAATCTTGAAAAATCAAAAGAAGCTGTAAGATTAATGATAAAACACAAGTTTTTGGTTGGTGGAAGCTTTATGTTTGCAGTTCCAGGTGAAACAATAGAGGATATGTATAAAACACTAGATCTAATAAAAGAGTTCAAAAAAATAGGAGCTAAAGATCTTTCTACCTTTGTACTAACACCCTATCCAGGAACAGAAATTTGGGAAATTGCAAAACAAAAAGGAAAAGTAAGTGATGATATGGATTGGGATTTCCTTAGACAAAATTCAGAAGACCAAGCATTAAATCCAATTTTATTAGATGATGATATTGATATAAAAGAATATCATAAATTTTACAAAAAAAGAGGAGAATTAATGAAAAGTTTTAAAATTGATATCATCAAAAGAGACTTAAAAAAACGACCCTTTTGGGTATTAAAAAGAGCAATAACAAAACCTAAAACCACATTCAATATAATTTTTAAAAAAATATTATATGGATAAACTTCTTACAAAAGACTAATAATATACTTAAAATCAGAATAAATAGGTATACCTTTAACTTTATATTTCTTAGTCAGTCCTATCCAAATTAAAACAACTACCACAGTAGAAATAACATGCCAGAACACGAGATGTAATGCATCAAAGTAATTTTGACCAAATGTAACATAAATCCAAATAAGTAAAAATATTCTAAGAGTATTAAACACAAGTATCAACAAACAGCCATAAATCCAGATCTTAATCCTTGTTAAGAGTTTAATACCTCTTGTTACTAAGATTAGCATAGTCAACAATAAATAGGCAGTAGCAGCAGTACAGGCAGGTATTAGAGCAAATGTAACAGAGTCAAAAGTGATTAGATTACCCTCTAAAACAACATCATAAACTAAATTTAAAATCCAATAAGTAGAATGTAAGGTCCAAGTAGAGAAAATCAAATAAAATACTTTGTAAAATACTCCAACTAAAACAGCCAAAACATATCTTATTGGTAAATCTAAGTTTTTCATGTTATTAACTAATAAATAAGATTTAAATAAACTTTCTATATCTTAAAAGCTATGAACCAAATACAAGAAGTATACAAAATCTTACTAAAACACTATGGAAAGCAAGGATGGTGGCCTATTCAAGGTAAATATTCAGGTATTCCACCAAAAAATGATGATGAAATCTTTGAAATCTGTCTAGGTGCGATTCTAACCCAAAACACATCATGGAAAAATGTAGAAAAGGCATTAAATAATTTTGATAAGATATCTAAAGAAGAAATCAACAATCTTTCTGACAAAGAACTTAAAGAAAAAATAAGATCTGCAGGATATTACAATCAAAAAACAAGAAAAATAAGAGAATTTCTAAAAGCAAAGGTATTCACAAGAGAAAAACTGCTTGAAGTATGGGGATTAGGACCAGAAACAGTAGACTCAATACTTCTCTATGCATACAATAAGCCTTATTTTGTAATTGATGCTTATACTAAGAGAGTATTTGAGAGATTAGGCTATAAATTTCAAGGATATGAAGACCTTCAAGAACAGTTTCATAAGAGTACACCCTCTGAAACTTACAAAGAATATCATGCCTTAATTGTAGAACACTCTAAACAACACTGTACAAAAAAACCCCAATGTAATTCTTGTCCATTAGCAAACATATGTACTCACTCACAAAAATACTTTTAAACTATCACAACAAGAGATTTCTAAAATGCAAGTTACAATCACACTGGACACGGATAAAGAGACTGTTGAAGACCTAAAAAGGTTA
>CAZAKS010000050.1:2152-6310 GCA_964485975.1 Candidatus Woesearchaeota archaeon | reverse complement strand
TCATCATGTAAATGTTCTCAGTTTTTAGTTTGTTAAGAACGAATGAATATTTGTGTTGTTTTGCTAATAGATCATTAAGCATTTCAGTAAAATCATTTGAATCCATTGTTACACCTGCTGGATCTAGTATTTCAATTGCAGAAGGCATGAAGTCAAAGCAGATTTCCATAACTCTTTTCATTGAGTTTGTTTCAAATTCAATATCTGCAAAAGCACTAAACATTTTGTTTTCCATTTCTTCAGCAGGATGTGCTTTAACTGTAAGGACTTTTAGGTCTTTTTCTTCTTTAAGTTTTTTGATTACATCTTTTAGTGTTTCGTCCACGTGTTCTTGTGGTGATCCTAACACTTCCTCTGTTATTCTTGCTGTTATTTTTTCGGTTTTCATATATAACACCTATTATCATGAATATAAGACTTAAAGATAGAATATAAAAGCCTATATTAAGATTTGTTTCTTGATAAAGGAAATTTGGGACATTTATAATGGTTTTGGTTAGCATATAATGGTAGTATTTGGGGGTTTTATATGGGTTTTGGGCTATTTATTGGAGGATTTTCAATTCTTTGTTTTAGAACCATAAAGTTTATAAATAAAATGAGTTAACTATTGTTAACTATGGAACTACCTCATGAAGTTGAAGTTTGGTATGTAATACCTGCATTAAGAAGAGAACTGGCTAAAAATCTAATTGAATTAGGTTTAACTCAGAAAGAAATTGCCAAGAAGTTGAATCTTACTGAGCCTGCTGTTTCACAGTATTTGTCTGGGAAAAGAGGGAAAGATATTAATTTTTCAACTCCTGTTTTGAGTCAGATTAAGATTTCTGCTAAGAAGATTAAGTCTTCTACTGCTAAAAATACAGTAAGTGGTGAGATAGTTAGGATTACAAATTATATTAGAAAGACTTGTTTGTGTAATATTCACAAAGGATTAGATAAAGGTAGAAAAAATTGTTGTGTGTGTAAAAAATGAAAGTATATTTAGATAATGGTGGGACTACAAGAGTAGATGAGGATATTGCTAAAGAGATAAAGAGAGTTATGACTAAAAAGTATGGGAATCCTTCTTCTGTTAATTCAATTGGTGAGGAAGCTAGAGATATTATTGATGTAGCTAGGAAAAGTGTAGCTGATTCTATTGGTGCATTACCTGAGGAGATATTATTTACTTCTGGTGGAACAGAATCTAATAATTTAGCAATTACAAGTTTGATTGGTAAAAAACATATAATTACGAGTTCAATTGAACATCCTTCTGTTAGAGAGATGTGTAAACATTTGGCTTCAGAAGGTTATAAGATTAGTTTTGTTCAACCTGAGAAAAATGGTGTTATTGATCCTAAAAAAATTGAGAAAGAGATTAATGATAATACTTCTTTGGTTACAATAATGCATGTTAATAATGAAATTGGTACTATTCAGCCAATTGAAGAGATTGGGAGGATTTGTAAGGAGAGAAAAATAAATTTTCATGTTGATGCTGTGCAATCTTTTACAAAAGTTCCTATTGATATTACTAATGTGACTTCAATGTCTTTTTCATCTCATAAACTTCATGGTCCTAAAGGGGTTGGAGCTTTATATTTTAAGAAAGGGAAGAAAGTAAAAAGGATGTTATTTGGTGGTCATCAAGAAAGAGATTTGAGAGCAGGTACTGAAAATGTTTCAGGGATTCATGGTTTTGGTTTGGCTGTAAAAAAAGAGCAACCTATTGAAGAGATAAAAAAGTTAAGAGATATGTTGATTGATGGAATATTGAAAGAGATTCCAGATACTTTTTTGAATGGAGATAAGGAGAGGATTTGTAATAATGTTAATATTACTTTCAAGTTTATAGAAGGTGAGGGGTTGTTGATGCATTTAGATATGAAAGGAATTTCAGTATCAACTGGTTCAGCTTGTAGTTCAAGATCTTTAGAACCCTCTCATGTGTTATTAGCATTAGGTTTAAAGCATGAAGATGCACATGGTTCTATTAGGTTTACTTTGAGTAAGTATACCACAGAAGAGGAAATTATTTATACAATAAAACAAGTTAAGTCTATTGTTAAAAAATTAAGGGAGATAAGTCCATTAGGAAAATGATTTTAACTAAAAAAGAAATATTGGTGGAAATTAAGGAGAAAAATTTAAAGATAACTCCTTTTTCTAGAAGAAACTTAGGTGGAGCTTCTTATGATCTAACTTTAGATTCAAAATTTTGGATTTTTAAGCCAGGAGAGATAAAATTAAAGGAAGGAATTGATTTTAAGAAATATTGTGTTGAGAAAAATATGAGAAAAGTAACACTTTTACCTGGTGAGTTTGTTTTAGCTAGAACAAAAGAGAGAATTAAGTTACCTGAAGATATATCTGGGCTTTTATCAGGTAGGAGTAGGTTTGCTAGGTTGGGTTTAGGAGTACATGTTACTGCTTTTTTTATTAATCCAGGTGTGAATAATAGACAGGTTTTTGAGATTAAGAATAATTCAAATAATCCCTTGGTGATCTATCCTGGTTTGAAGATTGGACAGATGATTTTTGTTAGAAATGAAGGGAGAGCAAAATATAATGGGAGGTATAAGAGACAATGAATATGTATACAAATGAAGTTATTAAAAGATTTAAGAAACCTAAGTTTATGGGTGAAATGAGAAATCCAGATGGTATTGGTAAGGTAGGTAATCCAACTTGTGGTGATCTGATGCATATTTTTATTAGAGTAGAGGATGATGTTATTAAAGATGTAAAGTTTCAGACTTTTGGTTGTGTTGCAGCTATTGCAAGTAGTGATGCTTTGTGCGAATTGGCAAAAGGTAAGACCATTAAAGAAGCTAAGAAGATCAAAGATAAACATATTGTCGAGAAACTTGGTGATTTACCTCCAATAAAACATCACTGTTCAATATTGGGGGCAGATGCTTTGAAGGAAGCTATTAAGGATTATGAGAAAAAAAGGTAGAAATACTTATTAATTCTTATTCTATTTTTTTATTATGGAAAATTTAAAAGCTTATCAGGAATTTTGTAAGACTATAGCACAAGAGTTTGACCATCCAGAACATGAGATATTTACTTGGGGATTAGGTATTGCTGGTGAGGCTGGTGATGTTGCTGGTTGTATTAAGAAGACTGTTTCTCATAAGAATGATCAGACTGAAGGAATTAGAGAGAATATTGGCGATACTTTGTGGTATGCTGCTATGATTTGTAATTATTATGGTTGGGATTTAGCTGAGATTTTGAAGGAGAATGTAGATAAGTTGTCTAAAAGATATCCTAAAGGGTTTTCTTTTGATGGTGCACAAAGAAAAGGAACAAGAATTGATTGGAATGAGTAATTATTGATGTTATTGAAAGATTTTCAGTTTTTTCTTATTAAGTTTTTTTAATTAAGTTCTTAGATTTATCTTTATGGTAGCCGCAACAGAAATGGCTTTTATTGATAATGTTTTTTATCTTGGGAAGAAGGGAATGTCTTTAGATGTTCCAGAAGATTTAGAAGATAAGACTAAATGGGTTGAACAGAATGTTAGACCTGTTTTTAGTTGTTATGTGAATTATGTAAGAATGAGTGAACAATATAGAAATAATGTTGCATTTAGAGAAGATTTTGAGTCATGGAATAGTCTATATGAAGATACTCTTTGGTTTTTTGAACCTAAAGAAATATTTTCAGATGCAACTGGAGTTTTAGCAAGATATAATCTTATCCAATGAAAGATTAATGTTTAACTTTTTTTCTTCTTCTTTTATTTTTTCAATTTTTGCTTTGGTTATTGGTTGATTTGGAACAAAAGGACAGCCTTGACATTTTTGGATTGATATGTCATAAGTTCCAAGTTCTTTTGCAAGGTTTATTGTTTCTTGTTTATCATTGGTTAACAAAGGATCTAATATTTTTATTTTGACTGCTTTTTTTGTTACATACATATTTTCTAGAGTTTGTGATGCAACTTGACCAAGATTGTTACCTGTGATTAAAAAATCACATTTTTCTTTTTCTGCTAGTTGTTCTGCAAATCTAAACATATATCTTTTACAAAAAACACATTGATATTTTGAATCAGCTTTAGAAATTTCTATTTGGATATCTTTGTAAGGGAATATAAAAAGTTTTTTTATATTTATTTTTTCTTTTAGTTTTTTTACTTTTTCAATTCCTGCTTTATCTGC
>CAZAKS010000050.1:0-2142 GCA_964485975.1 Candidatus Woesearchaeota archaeon | reverse complement strand
AAGTGTATTGCTATAACTTCAACACCTTTTTTCTTCATTAGATGGCCTGCTACTGGGCTATCAATACCTGAACTTAATAAGAGTAAACCTTTAACCATTATTTTAAGGAATATAGTAACTATATAAAAATCTTCCCAAAACATTTATATATATAATAATATTAAAAATCTAATATGAAAAGAGGTATATGGTTAGCGATTGCTATGTTTATATTGAATATTCATTTTGCTGTAGCTGCTAGGGATTCTTTTTCAGATATTTTGTTTGGAACTCCAATAGAAGAAGATTATTTGCTTCGTTTCATGTATTTTGCTTTAATTTTTGTTATTTTATACAAAGTGACTAAGCAGCAGATCTTTAAGGAAGATAAAGAAAGGAGAATTGCTATGATTTTTTCTTTGGTTATTTCTTTGATTTCTATGTGGTTTACTCCAGATAATGTGTTGAGTAATTTTAAGTGGATGTTAATTATGTTTGCACCTTTTTTCATAATCCATTATATGTATGGAGTTGTTGTTAAGATTCCAGAGGAAAGGGAAGGAAAATTTGATTGGATGAGGATATTAATTTCATTAGCAATTACTGGATTGTTGTTTTTGACTCTTTCTTCAAGTCCAGGATTTTCTACAGGTATTACTGGAACACCCTATGTTGGGTTTGCTATGGATGAGGCATTGCAGGAAGTTAATTACGCATTGTTCTATAGGTTAGGACCTTTGACTACTTTGATTTTAATTGGTGCAGTTATATTTGGTTTGTTTTTCTTAGGTAGATATGTTTTCAAGAGAACAAATAAGGATGGAGAGGAAGGAGGGAGTTTTAGTTTTCCAAGATATGTTGTTTTATTATTCTTAATAATTGGTGTTATGCTTTTATTGATGTGGTTGGCTAGAGGTATAGGGCCTGGATTATCTATTCCGGTTCCAGGAGGTAATTTGCTCTTCTGGGTGTTAGCTGGATTAGCTATTGCTTTGTTACTATTCTTGTTGTTTAGATATAGGAGTCAAGTTGGATCTGGAATTAGTCGGTTGTGGGGAACTAGGGCTGGTCCTTGGATAATTGGTCTTATTATTTTAGGAATTTTGATTGCTATTTTCTTTTTGGCTGGTGGACCTGCTATGTTAGGGATACCTAGTTTAAGTAGTTTATTTGGTGGTTTGGGTGGAACGACTGGTTATTATATTCTTGGTGGTATGGGTATTGCTTTGTTATTGTACTTATTTTTTAGACTTAGGGGTTGGAGAATTTTTAGTGCTATAGGTGGATGGTTTGGTGGTTTAGGTGGTGGGCCAAATAGACAGAAGATGTTGTATGTTAAATTGATTCCTGGTTCAATAGTAAACAGAAAAGGGAGAAGAAGATTTGTTCCTTTGGGTGCAGGAGCTGCACTTAATTCTGCATTGAGAGCAAACTTACCCACAACTAGTCCAGCAGGTAGATTATTGAATAGAGTTGTTACTAATTTTCCAAGATTTTCCTTTGAGCCTGGAACAGCTTATGCTTTCCAAGTTGTAGTTAGGAGAATGTCAGTATTTACTAAACCTCTTTTGAATGATGCAGGTGTTACAATTAGACTTGGTACAGATATGGGAGAGGTTGCGAGTAGTGAGGGAGGTGATTTTGGAACTGAAACGACTGGAACAACTACAAGAGGGATGTTTAGTTTTGTTTATCAAGCTCCGAATACACCGACTGCTTTAGATTTAACTGTGATGGTTTCTGCTGAGGATTCATTAGATTTTGCACATACTTATAGATTCAGTGTAGGAAGAGGAGGAGCTAGAGCATTACCTGATGTTAGGATTACAAGATCACCACCTAGTCCGAGAGTTGGACAGAGATGTAGGATTAATGTGAGAGCTGTTGATCCACCATATACAAGAAGGTTTTTACCAAGGGATGGAAATGGAATTAATATTGAGTTAACTGGATTACCAAATGATAGAATGAATCCAAATCCTCCTGAAAATATAACTAGAGCAAATACTGCCCAGTTTACTTTTACTCCAACTGAACCAGATGCAAATCAAAATTATACTTTTACTGCTAATGTTACTCATGAATCATTTGTTGGAACAGCTAGTGCAGTTCAAAGGATTACTGTACAACCTAGGGATGTAGGAGATATGAATATATTAGTTG
>CAZAKS010000049.1:0-6344 GCA_964485975.1 Candidatus Woesearchaeota archaeon | reverse complement strand
TTTGGACTTTTCAGTTAATGATAGAGTTGTTCTTTTGGGTGGAACAGCTTTGGCTGATATTACTGTTTATAATTTTGCTGAATTAGATATGGCTACGGTGGATATGATGTATGTTGTTTCAGATGTTAATGGTAATAGGTTATTGACTGAAGAAGAGAATTTAGTTGTTGAAACTCAAGCTTCTGTTTCAAAGTCTATCTTTGTTCCAGATAGTTTTGAGGAAGGTAAGTATATTTTTTATTCAACTGTTACTTATGGAGATTCTGTTGGAACTGCAAGCTATCTTTTTGATGTTGCATCTGGTGAACCAGATAGTAAGTTGAGTTTGGGTTCAATTTGTGCTCCAGAAGATCCTTTATGTTGGATTTCATTAGTAATTTTGGTAATTTTGATATTTTTTATTGGTGCTTATGCTTATTTTTATCTTGGTTCCTTTTTGTATAAAAAAGTGGGGTTGAATGAGAAAAATATTACTGATAAAAAAGTTAAAAAGAATGGACCTATTTTGTATTTCTTTGTATTGCTTGTGATTATTATTTTAGTAATTGTTTTATTTTATTTGTCTAATTTTATGAGTGTGCAATCTTTGTTTAGTTCTTTTTCAAATATGCCTGCAGGAGTTTTATGGGCTATTCTTATTTTGCTTGTTTTTATTGTTATTTTAGTAATTCTGAATACTATTTTTGGTTTGTTGGATAATTTGACTAATTATTTTTCAAGAGCAGATAAAGGAGAGGAGAGAAGGAAAGAAGAATTAGTTAGAGAGATTATTGAAAAGAGAAAACAGACTGAAGTTAAGTTACAAGAAGAGAGTTTGAATAGAGGAGTAGTACCTGAGAAGAAAGAGAGATCATTTTTTTCATCTATTGGTTTGTATTTTGCTAAAAGGAAAAAGGAAAAAGAGAAGAGAAGGAAAGCTGATGAGCGGAAGAGAGCTTTGATGAGAAGAGAGGAAGAGCGAAAAAGAGAAGAGCAAGAAAGGATGAGGTTGGCTGCAGAGCGGAAGAGGGCTTTAGAAATTAAGAGAAGAGAGGCAGAAGAGAAGAAAAGAAAGGAAGAGGCAGCTAAAAAGAAAAAGGTGGGTGTGTTTGCTTCTATTTCAGGATATTTTGCAAGAAGAAAGAAAGAAAATGAGAAAAGAAAGTTAGCAAAAAAAAGAAAGAAAAAATTAGAATTAAAGAAAAAAGAAGAAGAGCATAATAAAAAGACTAAAGAGGAGTTAAGGAAAGATAGAGAGACCCAATTAGGTTTAAAAAAGGAGTGGGATATTAATGAGAAGAGAAGGAAAGTAGAAGAGAGGAAGGTTAGGGCTGCTGAAATTGCATTGGAAAAAGCAGAGAGAAATAAACAGATGCAAATTGAGAGAGAGATAGAAGAAGAGAGAAAGAAGAAGAAAGAAGATAAAAGAAGGAAGGAAGAGAAGAAGAAATTAGAAAAGGCAAGAAGAAAGAGAAGAAAAAAGCCTTTATTTGGGTTTGGTGGGAAAGGGAAAGTGGCTGAGGTTAAGAAGGATACTTCTGCAAAGACTATTGATGTTTTACCTGTTGATCCTAGGCAAAAGGTAGTTGAGTTAATGAAGAATTGTAATAGGAATATTGCACATAAGAATTACCAGATGGCTGAGAGTTATTATGAACAAATAAAACCTATTTATGCTAAATTGACTAAAGAAGAGAAAAGATTTTATTATTCTGCTTTGGTTGAATTACAGAATAGAATGGTTATGTTAAATATGGAGTTGGTTAAGGATAAATTAAAGAAAAGAAGATTTAGGGTCTAAAGACTTCTAATTTACCTAATTTTCCAGAAGTGATTTGTAGAATTCCTTGAAATTCTGAGGAATATCCATTTGTTATTTTGATTTTATCTCCAATTTTTACTTTGTCTATATCATCATTCCAAAGAGTTACGCATATTTTACCAGTATCATCAAAACCCAGAGCAGTTATAACTCTTCCAGATGTTCCAAATTTGCTAAAACTTCTTTCATCCCCAAAATCTTTTATTGTTAATTCTACATCTATTTTTCTTTGTTTTGGCTTTATGTCTTTTACTTTCATTTGTTTAACCATGAAATTTCATCTTCACCTAAATTTAGTTCTGATATTATTTCTGGATCATTTAATAAATTTTTAAGATAGGGGAATGTGTCTTGAAGTGCTCTTTTTTTAGAACAATGAGTTGCATCTGCAAGTTTTTCAGCTATTGTTAATTTTTTAGCATTTCTCATTTTTGCTTGCCAGAGTTTTAATATTCTTGTAGTTCTTGTATAATTAACAAATGAAGTCTTGTTTTGTTTTTTGGCATTTGCTATCCCTGCTGAGAGATGGGAATGGATATATACTAAGAATCTCCAATATTGCCACCTTCTTATCCTTCCTCGAAATACATCTGCTTTTGATAGTAAAGGATAGGCTTTTTTTAATTCCTCTGAATCATATTCTTTTGGTAGGTTTTCATCTATCCAGAGAAAAATTTCATCTGTGTTTAATGTTGTTTTTCCAAAAATATTATTGGTTATTTTAATATCTTTTTCTTGGAGTACTTTTTGTAAACAGAATTTTATTTCTTCTGTTTTATCTCTTTCACCATTATCTTCTAGAATTAATTTGTTGTTTATTATATTGGTTTGTAGATCATTAATTGCCGCTCTTATATCTCCTTTTGATTCTTCTGCTATTGTTTGAATATCTGCTGGATTGAATTCTACTTTTTCTTGTGATGCAATATACTGTAATTTAGCCATTATCTTAGTTTTGGGTAAATTAGTGAATTCTATTAATTGTGTTTTTTTCCTTAATTTGGAGAGTTTATCAATCCAAGGATTTGTACAGGTGAATATTATAGGATAGGGACTTTTGGATATTAATGATATTAAAGCAGGTAAACAGCCCCTATCTTTTGTTCCCGATATGGCATCTATATCATCTATAAGCACTATTTTGCCCTTGTAAAATAAGCTTTGTTGGTTTATTGCATTTCCAATTATTTGAGTTATTGCATCTTTGTTTCTTGTTTGTGATGAATTTATTTCTATTACTTCATAATTGAGTTCTTTGGCTAAAGTGTAGATTATTGTTGTTTTTCCTGTACCTGTTGAACCATAGAGAAGTAGTGGTTTTTTGAGATTTCCTTTTATTTGATTGATAGCTGTCTCTTGTCCTATAACCTCTTTACTTGATTGAGGTTTGTATTTTTCAGTCCAGGGTAACATTTTTAATTTTGATTGGATGGCCTATTTTTTTTAGGTTTTTCTCAATTATGATTACAGCCTCTTCAATGTTCTCTTTTTTAGTGTTATCGAGGTCATTAGTTGTTTTAATGATTTTAAGTTCAACTTCTTTTAGTTCCTTTGTTATTTCTTCTAATTCTTCTTCGAATTTGTTTTCTTTCATTGTTTTTTGGTTGTTTGTTAGGTTTTCACTTAATTCCTTTGTTTTTTCTTTGTATACATCACTGTATTCTCTTAGGGCTGTTATTTGTTTATTTGTTTTTTCTGGATTTTTAAGAACTATTTTTTTACTATCTATACTTTCTTTTAGTTGTTTTAGAATTTGTTTTAGTTTTTCTGGATTTTTAGCTATGAATTTTTGATCTTTTAAGGATTCTAATGTTTTTTGATCATCTTTTAATAATTTTCTTAGGCTATGTTCTAAGGGAGTATATTTACTTAGTAGTTCTGAATTTATATTATTTATATTTTCAAGTATCTTTTTATTTTCATATTTTAATAATTCATATTTTTTAAATTCTGAGCTGATTTTTAATTCTTCTATTTTTTTGCTTATTGATTTTTCTTTTTGGTCTAATAGTTTTTTTTCTTTGTTTAATTTGTGGTGGGTTTTATCAACTTCTTTATTTTTTATGATATTATCATTAATTTCCTTAACTTTAAGATGAATTTCTTCTATTTCTTTTAGCTTATATTTTTCTATGGTTTCTTTTATTTTTTTTACAGAAGAGTCAAGATGTTGTAGTGCTTTTCTTATTTCTTCTAATTCTTCACCTATTATGGTTTTTATAATATGATAATTTCTTATTGTTCTTTTGTTTAGATTTTTTAGTTTTTCATCAAATTCCTTGATGTAAGTAGTTAATGATTCATAATCTAGTTTTTTTGGTTCATCTACCTTGTTTAAGAATGATTTTAGTGCAGTGATATATGTTTTTTTATTGGTTTTTACTGCGTTTTCTATTCTTTTTGCATTGTCTTTTGTTTTTGCTTTATTTAATTGAGATATTGCTTCCTCTAATGAGAATTTTGCTAGTTTGAATTCGTTTAGTTCCTTGTCTAGGGAGAATTCTATATTATTAACTAACCAAGAACTTAATTCATTAAATGATATGTCTTTTATCTCTTCTTTTTTTTGAAATAGTTTTTTTAGGAAGTTCATTTTGCGAAGTTAGCTAATAGTGCTTCTAGTTGTATAAATTCATCAGAGCCCTCTACCATTCTAAATTCTATTTCTCCACACTTGTCAATTAGGTCTAATTTTCTAGTGTCATCTAATTCTTCAATATTGAGTATTTCTTGTTGTATTTGCTTTACTGTATCTAGGCCTGAAAGACCATGATTTAACATTGTTTGGAGTAATTTGTTTCTGGCATCAATGAATTTCTTATTAATAGCTAAGGATAAGACTTCTTTTATTTCTTTCGGTTGAGCTGCTGAAACTAGTGAATAGATGATTTCATTGTTAATTTCTTTAGTGATTGAAGCTGAGCTTTGTAAGATATTAGTAATTCTCCTCACATCTCCTGATGTGATTGTTACAAGTTCTTTTATTGCATTTTCACCTATTTCTAGGCCTTCACCTTTTGCTATATTTTCAACATAGTCTTTTACTTCTTCTTCATTTAAGGGTTTGAATCTAAATACTGTACACCTACTTTGGATTGGGTCAATTATTTTGGATGAGAAGTTACAAGAGAGAATGAATCTTGTGCTTAGAACAAAATTTTCCATTGTTCTTCTTAATGCTTGTTGTGCTTCTTTTGTTAGTGAATCACATTCATCTAGAAAAATTATTTTAAAGGGTACATCTCCCATTCCTTTTGTTTTTGCAAAATCTTTAATTGTGTTTCTTACTACATCAATTCCTCTTTCGTCTGATGCATTTAATTCTAAGAAGTTTTGTTTCCATGATTCTTTAAATAGCTGTTTGGCTACAATTAGAGCTAGTGTTGATTTTCCTACACCTGCGGGACCAGAGAATAAAAGGTGAGGCATGTTCTTTTGATCAACAAAAGCCTTGACTCTTTCGACTATTTGTTTTTGACCTTTTATATCCTCAAAAGATTGGGGACGATACTTTTCAGTCCATATTGTTGACATAGAATTATAAAAAAGAAAGAGGTTTATAAGTTTTTATGTAATTATGATTTACTCTTCACTGCCCTCTTCTACAACCTCTCCGAAAGCCATTTTTTTGAGAACTCTGGTGATTTTTACTTTAACTGTTTCACCTTCTTGGACTCCAGGTACAATAACTACAAAATTATCTATTTTTGCAATTCCATCACCTTTGGCTCCAGTACTTTCGATTGTTAGGTCGACTATATCTCCTTCTTGAATTGGTTGATTATCCATTTTTTTAATTCCTCATATAGATTAATTGGATATTTCTAAGAACTTTAAACTTTATAAAATTAATTAAAAAAATTAAAAAGAAGGGAAATTTGTGTTTAGTGCAATCTCAAGATTTGCCCACCATGGAATTGGAGTTTCTGTGATATTCATTATCATTTCTTGGATAGTTGCACTGTTGTTTGTTTCATCACTTTCATATATAAGATCTGATGGGTCCATTTCAACATCTAGGCTAACCATACCAAGTGGGCTAGCTTTTAGTAATGGGAAATCATCAAGATCTACTTCATATGAATAGTAATCAGTATCTCCTACACTCAGTTCTTCAGTTAGTTTTACTTTCTTTGAAACTTCATAATTGTGGATTGAATGACTAAATGTTACCTTCATTTCTATACCATTAAGATCAAAGTTACCTTCATTATGGTAGTCTACCCAAAATGTTAGTATATTATCATCTTTGTAAACTCTTAGTTCTTCAATACTGATATCTGCAAGGAAGTAATCTTCTTCTACTGTGTAAGATACTGTGTATTCATTGTTATCTTCATTTGTTTCTGAATGTATATTATCTGGATCTACTGTAAAAACACAGGAGATTTCTACATCATTAGCAGTTGAAAGTGCTATTTGAGCATCTTCATTAAATGTAAAATCTATTGGTTTGGTTTCACTACCAGTAAGATCTGTGATTGTTGCTAATGATTCTGTGTAGTAATTTCCATCAATGTATAATTCAGCTTTTAATGAAATT
>CAZAKS010000048.1:0-6429 GCA_964485975.1 Candidatus Woesearchaeota archaeon | reverse complement strand
AGCTACAATCCAACCAACACTTAAAGCACCATTACCAATATTGTAAATTGTAAATTCGGGAGAATAGGTTTGTTCATATCTTTGGTTATTTGAATCTCTAAAACTCAAAGTTATAGGTAACTCCACATTAGTACTTAATGTTTTCAAATCTAACAAGAAAGTTGCAGATTCATCATCATCAGAATCAATATCACCCAAATACAGTGTATCTTCTGAAAGAATCTCATAATCATCACTCTCTTCTAATTGAATAATCATAAATTTAACTTGTGATAAGCCAGTATTCACAATATTCAGAGTTACATCCCCAGTACCACCAATCCCTTTAATATCACTCTCTTTTACTTCAATGTGAAATTCAGGAACACTACCAATAACCATACCAATCAAATCATTTCTAACATATAAATTTCCTAATTCATCATAGTATTGTATTTCAAATGAAACTTTATACACACCAGCCTCTGCATCAGGTAATGCAATAATATCAAACACCACATCTTCATAATCACCAGAACCAATAGAAGCAACATGTTTCTCAGCAGTAGAACCAATCGGTGCAAAAGGCACAGTACTTGAATTCAATAATAACTTAATAGAAACATCTTCCATAGTATATCCTGCAGAATTCTCAACCACAACATTCATCTTACCAATCTCTCCAGGTTCCAAAATTCCAGGAATATTTTCAACACCAGAACTCTCAACAGCAATACTTGTTGCAGAAACAATTCTATTAACTCTCTGAACATAAATAGTAAAATCTTCACTCACTCTTGCAGTCTGCACATCAGAGTAATAATCTAAACTAAAACTATAAAACCCATCATCTACATTTGCATTAACACTTATTGGAACAATAAACTCTACCATTTCCCCGGAAGCTAAACTATCAATTTCTATAGTATTCTCTAATAATTCATCCAAAAAGAAAGGGAAGGTTTCAACAATAGTTAATTCCAAATCAGTTACTGTTTCATCTTGTAAATTTGTTATTTCAAAATGCAAATCAGATGTCTCTCCAGGTTGAACTGGTGAAGGATCATACTTAACCAAATCAATCCTAAACTCATCTGTTTTTGTTATAACTGTTTGTACAGCAGATACACTACCTACCATTAATAAAATCATTACAATAAATAATATTTTTTTCATTTTACTTCCCTCCTTTTACGACTTGGCCATCTTTCAAAAAGATCTGTCTCTCAGCCAAATTTGCAACATTTTTATCATGTGTGACCATAATTATTGTTCTTTTTTCTTTTTTATGTAAATCAATTAATAACTGCATTACCTCTTTTCCAGTTTTTGAATCTAAATTACCAGTAGGTTCATCAGCTAATATAACTTCCGGATCATTTGCCAAAGCTCTAGCAATAGCAACCCTCTGCATTTCCCCACCAGACAACTCAGTAGGTTTGTGAAACCTTCTTTCACCCAATCCAACTTTAGTCAATAACATTTCAGCCCTTTTAATTCTTTTATCCTCACTAACTCCTTGAAACATCATAGGAATCTGAACATTCTGCATTGCAGTTAAGGTATTCAATAAATTAAATCTCTGGAATACAAACCCTATCTTCTTCCCTCTAATCTGTGCAAGATCAGACTCATCTAATTTAGAAATATCTTTATCATCCAAAAAAACATGGCCTTTTGAAGGTAGATCTAAACAACCTACCAAAAACATACAAGTACTCTTTCCAGAACCAGAAGGCCCTTGTACAGAAACAAACTCTCCTTTTCTAACAGTTAGATTCAATCCTCTAAGAGCATGAACCGGCACTTCACCCATCATATAAGTCTTCCACACCTCTTTTAATTCAATAATTTTACTCATTAATTCATTTAGTAGTTTAATTATTTATAAACATTTGGGAAAGGAAAGTTTTATAAATCAAATAATTTTTCAGAAGCTTAAGGCCCCTGTGGTGTAGCACGGTCAATCATTTCACCCTTTCGAGGTGAAGACCCGGGTTCAAATCCCGGCGGGGGCAGTTATTATTTTATTCTAATAAAAAATTGAATTATTATTGAAAATTCTCTTGCATGAATAGAGTCAGCAAAAACAGATGGAATAAAATGTCTTACTCGTCCCAATAAATATACAAAAAATCAAAACTCATCCAAAACAGAAAAAAGCAGCAATTCTGCTGAGGAAATTTTAGAATTTATCTAATCCTCTTTTTAATCCTTTCAACAATAGCAGGATCAATATAATGATTCACAGTAACAGTAAAGTTATCCTTCCACTCACCTTTTACACATCTCTTATGTCCTAATTTAGAAGCAATAGACATAAACAAAGCATCAGCCTCTTTCTTAGAAATCTTCCTTTTCTTCAATAATTTTTTAGCCTCTACTGTAGCATAATAAGAACGAACAATATGAGGATAAAATTCCTTTCCACAATATTTCCTAAATGCATTTTTAAAATCTCTTTCATACAAAAATCTACCATTACAAGTAAATACAAAAGATTTTCTTTTTCTTAACCTCTTCCTCAAAGCCAAAATATAACTTTTTGGGAATCTCTCAGAAATAGAAATAGGAACTCCATCCTTACCTACAAAATTAAAACTAACCACGCTTCCTTTAATTGAAATATCTCCTTTCTCTAAAGTACTCAAACCTTTATGTTTGTACAAATTATAATAAACTCCATTACCAACTCTCATACAAGTTTTTAACAAAGTATACATCTCTAAAGAAAAATCTTCACCATTCCTTAACCCTTTCAACACATTTCTCTTTAACCGAGGATAATATTTCTCAAAGTTCTGAACTTTTTTATATTTTCTCTTAGCAAATTTTCTTTTTTTCTCAAGAGTATAAACATAAGAATAACTCCCACTTTTATTCCTAAACATCACATCCCAATGATCATCATTAATCTCACCATGAACAACCAACTCATCAGCAAACAAAGAATAAGCCTTATCCAACTTCCTACCATCTGGAAGAACATTAACTCTATCTCCTCCTACCTTCTCATCAAACCAACCCTTCAAAAACTTTGAATCTTTTTTATCAATCAACAAATCTAAATTTCCATAGAACTTAAACTGTTTAACTAATTTTACAACATCTTGAAATCTATCAACCTTAACCCATCTCCCCCATTTCTTCTCATAAACTTCCAAATCTTTAGTCTTAATTCTACAAGTCCCTACTTCCATTAACTAAGCTAACATAATATATTATTTAAATATTCCCTTAAAGAAATCAACAAAGCTTTCAATAAACCCACCACTCTCTTCAACAGGAACATATCCTTCTTGACCAATACCTGGACCACTTCCTGGATCATCACCAAACTCATCAGAAGCATCCAAACATTCTATATCAACAATACACTCATAACCTTCACCAGAATCTCCCATTACTGGAGAACCATAACAATGTTCACAAGTAACACAATCATTTTCCTTCACAGTTATCTCCTCATCATTTAAACAAGGACCTTCATACAAATAAACACATTCTTCAGAACACTGCTGACAAATCTCATTACCAGTTTCACCTTCAGCACTAGAACCACAAATCAAAGTAGGATCAATAGCTGCAACACAAACAGTAATACATTGTTCTTCCTCACTCATACTATCCCAATCAGGAGCATCTCCAGTCATTCCACATTCAACATCACACTCACCAATTACAGAATCCTGACAATCCCAATCAAACTCATCACAATTAGAATACAAACACTCTTGCACACACTGTTCATCTTCAGTTTGCTCAGGCATTACAGCCCCACACTCATCCATACAACCATCTGTATAAGGTTCAGCACATTCAACATCACCAATAGTACAAAACTCACTAAGACAATTCTCCATACATTCAATCTCTTCTTCAGGAACTCCACCCATACTAGGATCCTCAAAAACAGTATTACCTGTAATCCCCAATACAAGTATAAACAACAAAGTAACAAGTTTCATAATAAACAACAGACCATAATACTATAAAAAACTTCTTAAAACAAACCCAAAACCCAGTAAGTTCCTAGAATCCAAAAAGTATACTTAATAAACAAACCCAATAAACACAATCTCATTGTTTTATTAAAATCCACCTTCTCCATCCCTGCAATCAAAACAATAATAGGCGAAGAAATAGGAAACAAATTAAAAAGAAATATTACATAATAACCATACTTCTCAACTAAATGTGTAAACTTATCATACTTATGCGTACCGATCATCTTCTCAATAAATCTATCAGGTAATAAATAACCAATTGAATAATCTACCATCTGAGCTAAAATTGCAGTTACAATAACAATAACTCCAATAAGAAATCCATTATATCCTAAAGTTATATAATAAGGAACCAAAGCTTCAACAGGCATAAGAAGGAAAAACAAATACCCTGCAAAATTCAGTATATACAAATACAAAATACTTGGATGCTGGCCATAAAACCAAGATCTACCCATAGTAGAAGAAAACAAGATCACTACAAGCAAAAAACCAATAACTCCCAATATAACAGAAAGCTTAGGTTTCTTAATATGTAGTTTCATAACTTAACCTACAACAACAAACTTTTTAATGCTTTTGAAAAACATCATAAAACTCCGCTTGGTGTTCCATAATCCATTTCAAACCATTCAAATGATAATACAACATCTCCCAATTCCTCTCAACAGTATTGTCCTCATAAATCAATCTAACATAAAAACAAATAGTATCAATTGTTGCAAACACCAACCAAAGAATTATTTTCTCTGCATCTAAATCCAACTCTCCATTAACTTCCATATAAGCTTCAATAAACTCTTTCATTCTTTTCAAATCATAACCCCAATAATCTCTAACAAAAGACATAGAACTACTAGTAACATCATATTCAACAGGACCAAACTCCATAAGATCAAAATCCAAAACAGCAGCAACTTCTTTATTAGTAAACTTCAACTGAAAAGCATGATAATCACCATATAACAACCTTCCTCCTTTCTTCAACTTCTTAAATTCTTGTTCCATTCCTAAAAACAAATCTCTAACCCAATAAATAATATCAACAAGTTTATTCTCCCAACCATACCTCATATCCTTCTTCTCAATCTCAACCAAAAACTTACCCCATAAAGATTTTATCTCATTAACCTTATCAAAAGAAAACCTATTCCTCATACGAGGAGGCAAACTTACAACCTTCCTATGCAACCTAGCCAACACCCTTGCCGCATTCAAATGTTTTACAGCATCATGAGTAAAAGTCTCGTCTAAAAAGTAAGGCTCCCCTTTAACAAAAGGATAAACACAATAAACCTCACCATCCAACAGAACCAAACTATCTCCATCCTTAGTAAAGAAAGGCGGAGCAACTGGCAAAGAAGGATCCCTTCCGATCTCCACCAACACTTGATTCACTCGTCGAATATAACCAGGCTTAAACTTGCTAGCATATTTCTTTACAAAATACCAACCCTTTGTAGTTCTAACTTTAAAATTGCTATTCTCCACTCCCTCTTTTATTTCTTTATGCCTCAAATAAGTACCAAGATTATAATGTTCAAACAACCTTTGCATAAATATTCAACAGCACCCGAAACTTATAAACCTTTTTCCAGAAACTTTTCAAAAAACTACACTAAACCCTTATTAAAAAAACAACAATAAAACAATTATGAACAAAGCAGAACAACAATTCCAAAACTACCTTAACAAACACAACATACCTTTCTGGTTTATACAACAAGACTTAGAAACATATTCAAAAACATTAAAACAATTTAACACAAAAAGACCAGACTTCTTTATTCTAATTCCAAACTTTGGTTCTATACTGATTGACATCAAAGACACAACACCATTAAAAAAACATAAAAAGATTTGCCTTGATTACAAAGAAATAATAAAATACAACAACCTTCAAAAATATTTTAACATGCAAGTCTGGTACATAATCTCAAATAATCAAGTACATTACTCCACTTGGTACTGCATGCCTGCAAGCAAAGCAATTCAATTCAAAAGATTTTTAGTAAATAATAAGTACCTTTCAATTCCCCTCGAGGAATATTTTCAAATCTCAATAAACGAACCTTTCTATAATATTCTTAAGTGCATTTCTTAAGCAGAAACCTTTATAAATACCGAAATTTCCCAAAGGTTCAATGAAAAGAAGTTCACGAAGGTGGAAAAAGAAAGGACAGATGAGATGGAAGTGGCAGAGGAAGCGACTGAAAAAAGAGAAAAGAAAGAGAAATAAAAAATAAAAACCTTTAAATATGAGCTAAATTTCAAAAAACACAGAAGATAGATTGGTGACAACTTTTCTTCAATTTTGATGAGTACCTGATTAAAAAATTAAGTATGATGTATGGACCGAGTAGAATGTAGTGGTTCTATTCAATTTCTTTAAGTACTAATAAATAGTTTTGCGCACGAGTTCCCGTTGATCCTGCGGGAGATT
>CAZAKS010000047.1:0-6518 GCA_964485975.1 Candidatus Woesearchaeota archaeon | reverse complement strand
TGGTCACTAAATAGCCCCGTAGAAAGTTTTTGTCTTGGCAAAACTTACGGACTGTAGTGGCCAATACTTTTTAGTAAGCACTGAGAAGTGGCCAATCATCTCACCCTTTGGAGGTGAGGACCCAGGTTCAAATCCTGGCGGGGCTAAACTTCTTTAAAATCTTTTAGAAGAGTGTATCCATAAGATGCTGCTAAAGAAAGTACTTGCTTGGATTGTGATTCTTATGGGCGTAGGTACAACTATTGGAGATGTTTTGTTTTTTGTTACACTACATATATAGGGTTGGATCTTTTGAGGTTATAATTGAATTTATGAAATATTTTGATATGGTGTGTAGCTTTTTTGTTTAGAAATATATTTAAAGTATAATTCAAAATTGATTCTAATGGTTGAACCTTATTATATTGTATTTAATCCCTTTCCTGTAGATCTTATGCATTTGATAGGAAAAGTAAATTCTCCTTTAGATGTTTTAGATCAATTAGGGATGAGTGATGGTTCTTTAGATTTGCCTTTGGTTAATGAAAGAGTGAGTCTTACTGATATTTTTGGAATTGAAGGGTATGCACCCAAATATATTGCAGATACAATTGCAACTTTAAGACCGAGTAGAGAAGTAGTTTTGGCAGATGGAAAAAGAAGAACTTTATCAGAAATTATTGAAGAGAGAGGAGATCCAGTTGCTGTTTTGATTTCTTCAATGAGTTTGAGTTTTCCCAGTGCAGTTTTATCTGCGATTAATTTGAATCATAGGGGCATTCCTACTATTTTTGGTGGAATCCATGTTTCTGCTAGTCAAAAAGATGTTGAAACTTTTGTTAAACCTTATGTTCAAAAACCTGAATTAGTTTCTCAATGTTTGGGTCCTGGTGATTTTGCTACAGTTGAAAGAATTTTAGATGATTTAGATATGAAGGAATTGAATTCTGAATATAGAGGAAAGAAATCTATAGAAGATGGAGTTTGGAGAAATCATGGAAATGTTATTGATATGGATCCTTTAAGGATGTCATTAGTTGATCGTTTCCCTATTGTTGGTGGGTTGATGAAAAAACATGTAAAAGTACATCCAATTCCATCAAAAGTAGGTTGTCCATACTCCTGTTCTTTTTGTGCTATAGGTCCAAAGGAGTTGAGAGAATTGGTTACTAGAGATCCTCAGGATTTTATTGGGGAGCTTACAGAATTACAAGGTACAAATCCTTCGCTGTTAGGAAGGATGTTTTATTTCTTGTCAGATAATATCATTCTAGCCCCGGAAGCTACTGAAGAATTAATGGTTAGGATAATTGAGAGCGATGTAAAATTGAATTTTTTAGCTCAGATTTCTATTGATGTTGCTAGTGATCCAATTATTGATAAATTAAGGTTGGCAGGTTGTTCACATGCATTTATAGGGCTTGAGTCTTTAGAACCTAGAGATCTTATTCATATTGGGAAACCAGTTTTAGCACATATTCGGAAATATAGTGGAAAGTCTAATAGTAATCTAACTAGAGAAAATGTGGAAGCATATTATTCTGAACAGATTAGAAGATATCAAGATAAGGGTATTTCTGTTCATGCATCTTTTATTACTGGGTTACCTAATGCTTGGTT
This sequence comes from Candidatus Woesearchaeota archaeon, assembly GCA_964485975.1. Taxonomy (GTDB): domain Archaea; phylum Nanobdellota; class Nanobdellia; order SCGC-AAA011-G17; family GW2011-AR17; genus JABHZQ01. The sequence goes on along the minus strand of CAZAKS010000047.1, from coordinate 4,919 downwards.
TGAGTCTTTACATAATCATGTAGGGGTTGAAGTTGCAGATTTTTGTGTTAGGAATAGGATTGCTATGCAACCTGCAGTTTATACAGCTTTGCCTGGAGCTAAAGATTATAAGAGATTTAGGAGTTCATTACTTTATGGCTCTGAAGAGGACTCTATTGATTCATTTTTAGCTTTATCTCTTGTTGATATAACTGAAACTAATTTGTCTATGCCAGATGGTTTTTTGAATAGTTCTTTAGTTTCATCTTATGTGGGTTGGCATGCTAGTAGACTTGTTGCAAGGGATTCAATTGTAGCAAGAAATGCTGTATTTATGTTTGGAAAAGCTTGGGGATATCCCACAAAACAAGGGAGAGAAACTTTAAGAGATAGATTAGCAGATAGTTTGATATCTGCTGTATATCAAATAGGCTTAGGCCAATATTTTGATCATGTTAATTCTCTTGCAATGTCAACTGAAGGAAGAGTTGGAACTTTTGAGAGATTGTATGAAGAAGAAACAAATCCTCAAGTTAAGAAGATGTTTTCTCCAATTATAGATCGGTTTAGGTATTAAAGATAAGGTTTTAAAGAAATTGTTTTAAATAAAAAACAAAAAGGAAACCAGTGTAGCTGTTATGAATCCTGGCGGGGCTAAACTTTTATATAATCTTAGGATATAATTCTTAAAATGTCAATAAAATTAGTTGTCCAAGAAGAGCCAATGGGTTGTGCGATTGCTTGTGTTGCTGCTGTTTTGAATATAACTTACACTAGAGCAAAAAAGTTGTTTGCAAATCCAGAATATGCCTCAACTAGAGGGTATTATTGTAAGGAAATAATTTTTGCATTATCAAATGCTAAGAAAAATTATGAATTTAATAAAGTAACAAAGAAAAATAAAGAATTATTAAATAAAGTAAGTACTATTGTTTTTATTAAGAGATCTAAAAAATATCCTTGTGGTCATTTTTTAGTTAAATGTGAAGAGGGATGGATGAATCCTTGGTTTAATTATCCTACAATAACGCCTGCTAAGGCTAGTTTTCAAAAAAAATTAGTTGGTGATGCTGAGTGGATTATTTATTCTATTGATTAGATTTATATATAATGAAGTTCTAGATTTATTTATGACTCATATACCTGATAAAATTTTGGCTGCTTTAGAGAAGTCTTCTGAAACTATTGCTTTTGAAACAGCTTATGAGGAGATTAGGCAGAGGTGTCAAGCATTTGTAAATGGTTTGGGTAAGAAGGGTCTTTTTGTTTTTATAGATGGGAATGTAGTTAGACCTCATATCAAGACTGCTGGTGAAAGAAATGAGGTTATTTCTATGATAAAATCTGCTGAAATGCATGGTAAATATTATATTGGTCATGGGAGGGCTAAGAGAGTTTCTGACTCTCCTGAATTGGCTGCTAGCAAGTATGGTATTGTTAGATTTACAATAAAAGCTTATAGTAGGAAATGGGTTCTTGGAAGGAAATTGTTATTTACTTCAGTTGTTTCTATTTTGACTAAGTCAAATAGTGTGACACCAAGGGAACCAAGTTTTGTATATGGGGAAGTTAGAACTCATTTTGAGGATGAATCTATGAGGCATGAAGCAGAGGAAAAATATAATTTGAGAAAAGAGTTATTAGATTTGAAAGAGAACTTAATTGCATATACTAAGATATTTTCTAGAAATTTTTATGATTTTAGTTAGAATTACATAGCCATACTTACTTCGGTTGCACCACTATGGGCTGCTGGTGCTAGATTTAAAAGTGACATAACTATTGTGTACACAGGTAGTTCAGGTATTAACCATACAGAAACAGGATCTATTACAACAGATGTTGAGTAATTTTTTTTCTTTTTTTATTAATTTTATTTGAATAACCAATTAATGTCTCTTTTGTAATTTAGAATTATATTTTCAATTTTTTCTAGTGTTATTGCTCTTTGTTTTGATTTTACTCTTATTAGCTCTAGTTTTTGTATTTTATTTTTGGTGTGTAATACATAACCATAATTTTTATCTTTTGGATAGTAGATCTTGTCTTTTTTTGAGTAATTGTATTCATCTCTCCAAGAACCAGTGTTTAATATTAAACTGTTTTTTAGTTTGTATATGTTTTCTCCATGGTTGTGTCCAACTGCAAGAACTTTGCATTTTTTCTTTGCTATTTTTTTCTTTGCTTTATCTATTATTAATAGTTCAAATTGTTTTCTGAATAATGAAGTGACAAAGTAATAAAATTCATAGGGTGTGAATCTATATAATTGATCATCCCAATGTTTGAATTGAGTGTAGAAAAATGATTTGAATAAATAGAAGACTGAGTGAGTTACTAGTTTTTTTCTGAATGATTTTGGGAATGTACTTAATACATCTTTTTTTGGGAATAATCTTTCTAATAATGGAAATTCTTCTTTTAGTTGGATAAAGAAGTCATAGATTGCACTATACCCCCAAGGGACTAGTAGGATTGGATTATTTACTATTTTTGGAGTTCCATATATTATTTTTTCTGGATCAACCTTGAAAATTGGATCTAATTGGGATCCATGTTCAAAGTGTATTTTGTTATCGGTGTACTCAAAACCAGCGAAGATGATTCTTTCTTTGTTTTTTTCACTTATTTCTTGTTTTATTCTTTCTTGTATTTTTGGGAAAATAATATCAAAATCATGATTTCCAATTATGAAGATTATTTTTGTTCTTTTATCTTGTTCTAAAAATTTTTGGAGCACCTTAAAGAATCCAGGGTGGGCTTTGATGATTCTTTCTAATTTATATAGGGATATTTTTTCTGTAATATGTCTTGGATATTTTCTTTTATATGGACATTTAATAAAATCAAATATATCTCCATTTAGGACTAATTCAGTAGGATATTTTTTTGTATCTTTGAAATGTTTTCTTATAGTAGAGTATAGAAGTTCTTCTTCAATCAGATCATCTGTTTTAGTTCCAGAACCTAGTTCTGTGTCACTGAAGATTAGGCTTAATTTAGGCATGAGATAGTTGGGTGAAGAGAGGTATATAACCTTTTTGATATATACTACTTGATTAGAGATTATCCAAAACCTTTATAAATGGTAGATTTTTCCTATGGTTATAGATGGATGGGGATTGTGAAAGCAAACCTATACCGGAGAGAAATTCTGGGTATTCATCTAAAATTAAAATGGCACGTATGCATTCAAGAGATAGAGGAAAGGCAGGAAGTCATAAGCCTGTGAAAAAGACTGCAGCTAGTTGGGTTAGTTATAAACCTAAAGAAGTTGAGGCTTTGATTGTAAAGCTTGGAAAGCAAGAAAAGAGTGCAAGTGAGATTGGTTTGATTTTAAGAGATTCTTATGGGATTCCAGATGTGAAAACTGTTTTGAAGAAGAGTATTACTAAAGTTTTGAAAGATCATAAATTAGGTAAAAAATTACCTGATGATTTATATTCATTAATTGAAAGAGATATCGAGTTGATGAAGCATTTGACTGCGAATCATAAAGATATGACTGCAAAGAGAGGATTACAGTTAACTGAATCAAAAATTAAAAGATTGGTTAAATATTATAAGAAGAAAGGAGTATTAGATAGCAAGTGGATGTTTGATAGGAATAGGGCTAAACTTTTACTAGAATAAAATGGCAAATAAAAATATGAAGAAAAAGGAGTCAAGGATCTCTGTTAAGAAGAAGAGATGGTATAGTGTAATGGCTCCTAAGATTTTGAATAATGTTGTAGTAGGTGAGACTCCTGCTGCTGATCCTAATATGTTGGTTGGAAGAACTTTTGCTGTTAATTTGTCTTCAGTTATGAGAAGTATGAGAAAGCAAAATATTGAAGTTAGGTTTAAAATTAAAGAAGTTAAAGGCAATGGGTGTGTTACTGATTTTGTTGGTTATGAAATATTGCCTGCACATGTTAAAAGATTAGTTAAAAGGGCTAAGTGTAGGGTGGATGATTCTTTTGTTGTTGAAACTAAAGATAAGTTAAAAGTTAGGGTTAAACCTTTGATTTTGACTAGAGATACAACACAGAAAAGTGTGGCTAGTGCTTTGAGAAAGACTGCAAAAGAGTTACTTACTGAAAGGATGGCTAAGTCAGATTATAGTGAGTTTTTGAGTAAGCTTTTTGTTGGTGAAGTTCAAAGAGATTTGAAAAATGGCTTGAAGAAGATCTATCCGCTTTCTCTTGCTGAGATTCGGGCCTTGAAGAGATTATAGAAAAGTTTTTAAGTTCTTGATTTGTTTTTTGTATGTATGCCTCAGTAGCTTAATGGTAGAGCACCTGACTTGTAATCAGGAGGTTGGGAGTTCAACTCTCTCCTGAGGCTTATTATTATTTTCTTGAGAATTTATTAAAAAAATAAAAAAATTAAAGAGAAGTTATTTCTAGTATTGCATATTGGTAGACCCTGTAGTAATGTTCTATAGGCTGTATGTTTATTCCTCTTACTTCTTCAGTTTTTCCTTTTGCTATACTTTCTAAATCTTCACAGAAACGTGTTCCTTCATCACATACAGTAAGTACAATATATCCATCAGATTTACTGTCATCAAGAGTTATATCTTTTTCTAGAACATTGATTGTTTCAGATCTTCTAATTAAATATTGGTCCTCTTCTAATATTAAAGGAGTTACTTCTATAATCACATAAGTTTCATCACTATCACCTTTGTAATTGTATTCTTGTGTGCTGAAGTAATAGTCATTGTATATTTCTTTAGCTTTTGTTTCTTTTAGTTTACTTTCTACTCCATCAATACTTAAGATTACTTCTGCTGATGAACCAATTTCACTAATACTAATTGTCATACCTTCTATTATGTCTGTTTCTCCTAGTGAAATTTTGTATTGGTTTTCAGGTAAGTCATCTCCTATTATTACTTCTTCTTCCTCTTCAACTAGGATTTCTTCTTCGTCAACACTAGGTACTAGTTCTTCTTC
>CAZAKS010000046.1:0-6569 GCA_964485975.1 Candidatus Woesearchaeota archaeon | reverse complement strand
ACAGGTCCACCACCAACAACATGTAATCTGCCATCTACCATACAAAAGCAAATTAAGAACCACTATTTAAAGCTTTTGTGAACTATAAATTCGCCGAGGCTGTAAGCCTTGACTCTGTTTAGAATCCCAGACTTTGCTGGTATTACTTAAGTTAATATATTAAATGTCGACGATGTTTAAATAGTTTTCGAAAGTTTTAGTCACCTAAGTATTCTTCTTTAAATGGTGCTTTTGTTCTTACAAATTCCTGTGCACTTTGTGAAAACCCAAATAATCCCTCTAATCTATTTCTCCACATCCAAGCACTACCAACCTTATGCCAACAATACATGAAAAGAGCTAATGGAGGTCCGGCCACTAACAAAGCTTCTGTTGCTTGTTGGTTTACTGTTTCATTAGGAATAACTCCAGATATCCCTACTGCAAAAGGAATTGCCAAAGCCACTAATCCAGCTAATTTCAGTTGTAAAGATCTTTTTCTTTTGTTTTCAGTTCTAAACTCCCCTAAACCAAAAGGAGAACCAATTGCATTATCCATAGATGTCAATGTTTCATATACAGTTCTATCTATTTCTGGATCATACCTTGCAGGAACAAATCCTGTTAAATACCAAGGAGAATGGTGGTAAATTACATCCTGTACTCTGCCTACATAAGTTTCATCGCCTGAAGAAACACCTCTTGCAAGACTATCTCTTCTATAAAATTCAGTTAAAATTGCATCCCTTCTTTGGATTAAATCTTCTGATCTTAAAGGGAAATCACATTTTTCTCCTAATTCTTTAAGATCTTCTAATGCATCTAATTTGTGCTTTGTTGAAATTTTAACCATATTATTTTTTAAATGTTGTAAGTTTAAATAATTTGTTGGTTTAAATTAACTATAACTCCATAAACAATACAAATCTAAGAACTTTTATCTTCAAAAAACAACAAAACTGGAATATTTCCTTTTTTCTTAGCAATATCTTGAACTATAGATACCATTTCTGTATGGTTATGTGGATAAACCATTTGATAGCCACATTTTTCTCTTCTTTTAGTTAACTTGGGAAATGTGTTAATAATATCCTTTTTCAGCTTTAAAATACTCCAAGCTCTAGATCCTGGATTGTAATAAAGATTTCCTCTTGCTTTAAAGCCATAATAGGGTTTGATGATTGCCATTGTTCTTTTTATCCTCTATCTTTTTTATATATTTGTGGCACCTCTTTGGTACCTTATAAGTTTAAGTCTGACATTTATAAATATAGAGTCTAATTTTTTTTCTAAATTTTTATATAAAATTGAGTATATTATAAGTTTAAAAAGATAGCCTTATACTTTCTCAACAGTCTTAAGACAGCTTATTGTCCACATTTTTATAATTTATTTCCCATTTGTGGACAATTTGTGCCCATAGAAGACTATCTCTTCTTTGATTTGTGCCCACAAACATTCTAGAAGAATTCAATCGTCCTCTATTTGATTTTTATATTCTAAAATATCATCAAAATAGGAAAGTAATAACATTTTTAGCACATGAGATCTTAGTTTTTTATCTTCAATTTCTAAAATCCTTGATATTTTTTCTACAAGGGGTTTCAGTTTTTCTTCTCTTTCTAACAAATCGGCTTCTTCATACTCTCTCCAGAACTGTTCTGGTAATGATTCTTTTGTTTCTTCTTCCATGTTCAATTTAATATTTTGACTATTATTAATATTTTTGTTTCCCCTTACAACTAACAATCTGATTTGTAGGGGGAATCATACTAGAAAAATATCCCAATATGAAGATTTGTATTCTAAATAAATAAAATTGAGTAAGGTTGTATAATGTTTGGGTTCTATATTAATCAAACCTTTTTCTAAAGCCTTATCCGCTTTGTTCATACTTTCTAGATACTTTTTCCTAAATCTTCTTGAAATTATAATTGGAGGATAACTTAAGGAAAAAAGAATATAATTCATTAATGTTCTTCCTGTTCTTCCATTACCATCAGAGAAAGGATGAATTTTCTCAAACTTATGATGAAAGAATGTTGCTAATACCAATGGATGAAGCTTTTTTTTGTTTTTTTCAAACCATTCTAATAGAAGTTTTAGATCTGCTTTAATATATCTTGCAGGACTAGGTTTAAATGGTTGACCCAATATTCTTATGTCATGATGTCTAAACCCTTTTCTGTTGTCTATTTTTTCTAATAACATGTCATGAATTTTTTCTATTAATTGTAAAGAAATCTTTGGTTTTTTATCCATAAGAAAGTTTACTGTTGTTCTTGTGTTCATTAAATCATAAACCTCATTCATTGTTCTATTTTTTGGGAGAATGTCTTCCCTTAATAAACGATCAGCTTCTTTTAATGGAATTGTATTCCCTTCTATTGAAGTAGAGTTAACTGCAAAATTGATTAAGAATGTTTCATAATAATCTTTTTGTGTTTGTTTATCTAATTTTAAGAACTTTTTTTCATAATGAAGTTTTATTGCTTCAATATTAGATAGTTGTTCTTTGTTGTAGTAGATAGTTGATTTGAGTTTCTGTTTTTTTACTTTCTCAAGAAAATTATTACTCTCTAAAAACTTTTTTATTGTTTTGTAGGATTTTCTTATTTCTTCTTTGTGTTCTCTTTCTAAACTATCTATGTTTATCTTTGAAATATCTGAACCCAAATTGCAGAGATCCTTAGTAACTACTTTATTGTTTTCTCTAACCGATATTCTGAGAGTATAATATTTTTTATTTCCTATTCTCTTTACATGAATGTATGCCATTGAATTGTTTAAAGGTTTACTCATATTTAAATCTTTCCCCTTACATTTGCATTTTCTCTCTGTAAGGGGAATCTCCTCCACAAATAAATAATAGATAGATACTACTGTAAATATCTATTTAATGCAGGGCTCAAAAGCCTTGAAATGTTTGAATTTTAATGTTTTAAACTGATTCACCTGTTTTTTACAGGAGATCATCAGGTGGAATGAACCCTAGGATGAAATCTCTTGCTTTTTTAGGACCAAAACAAAAGCTCTTCTTATGGTCAACAAACTTGTTGTATTTGGGATGTAGCTTTCTAGGACAAACAAAAATCCATTGATCAAAATGTTTATTTAGCCATATAACTTTCTCAGCTAATTGTTTTGTTCTGTTTGCTCCTGTTTCTATTTCAATACCAATTTTAAAACCTTCAATATTTAATGCAACATCAACTCTTCTTCCATCTTTTTTGTATTCTAATTGCATGTTTTCATGTAATTCAGCAAAAAGATGTTTTAAGTAGAAATGTTTTTTACTCTCTCTTGGATTTTCTTTTCTTATGTAATAACCCCCACCTTGAATTTTACCATCAAGTTTACTTCCATCAACATGAACAAAACCCTGTGCTCTTGCTTTTAGTTTGGTTTGTTCATCTAAATCTACTGATCTGTAAAAGTCTTTTTCTAATTTCTTACCTTGATATTCTATTTTTACTTCTTCTTTTAGTTGTATTTTTCCCTTTTTGATATCTTTTCTTACTTGACTATATATCTCTTCTTGTTCATTGTTTAGCTCTGGTTGTGAATCTAAGGGGTGTGATTTGTAGTATTCTATTGCTTCTTGTTTTGTATCATTAACAAATTCTTGATCTTGTTTATATCTTTTCATTTGAGTTGTTGCTTGGTCAATTACATCTTTAGAATATTTTTTGTTTAGAGGTAATGCTTTAGTTGAATTTACTTTTTTCTTGTATTGGAAAAGTTCTTCTACTTTTTTCCAGAATTTGTTGATTTCTCTTTGTTTCCTTCTTTGTCTTGCTTGTTCTTGTTCATATCTCTCTTGTCTTATTTGCTCTTCCCATTTTTTTGCTTCTTTGATTAGTTTTTTTGTATTTTTGTAGAATTGGTTGATTTCTTTTTCATGTTGTTTTCTTATATTTGGATTGATGTATTTGAGATTGTCTTTTATTTTGTCATATTGTTCTTCAATTTCTTGTGAATTTCCTTTTAATTCTTTATTTAATTGTTTGAATAACTTTCCTTTTTCTCTATTAAGAAAGTCTTCTTGATCTTGTTTTTCTTTAACACTATTCCTTATAGTTCTTATTGTGTAAATTAATGCTATTAAAGAAAAAACAACTATTGCTATAGTTATGCCTATCCTTGTCCAAGAAATTGCAAAGAATGAATCCTCAATTCCTTGTCCATTCTTTTGCCACCAAACATAACCAGCAATAGCTAAACCTCCAAGTATAATTAGTATGAATTGTATGTTATTTGAATCGTTTTCTGCCATTTTACTATTTTTAGTTTATTGGATTATATAATATCCAAGGTTACTTTTTTGGTACATTTTTTGGTACAATTTTTTTCACTCGGATATTTTTAAACTTCAAATGCTATATAAGATATGTAAGTCAAAAAAAGGTTCTTTTTTAGGAATCTTTTATTGTGGTTCAGATTTTAAAAGGTAGGTAATACTTTGCAAAATGATGGAAAGAGAATTTCAAAAGGAAGTTGTAAAGCTAAGAGATCAAATGAGAAAGGACATTGATTTAATTTTAAAGAATACAGAGAGAAAACTAATGAGGTTGAAGGAATGGAGAAGTTAGCTTATTATCCAAAGAGATATTATGCTAAAACTAGAGTTCTTTCTATTAAGATTTCTAAAATTGAAGAAGATTTTCTGAGAAATGAGGCATTTAGGTTGAAAATGCCTGTTTCTAAGTTAGTTAGGAGAGGGTTTTTGGATAGGGTTTAGATTGTTTCTACTAATAACAAACCAAGACTTGGATATCATCATAAAATAATAAAAAAGAAAAAAATTATTTAAGGCCTAACTCAGAGTATGTTTCAGCACTAAATAAGTACATTTGTCCAACAAGGGTATCAGAACCTAAATATTCATGTGTTAATGTCTCCATTTGCATTAACCATGCTTCCTCAGTTAAACTTTGGGTATCTAACTGTACTAATTCATTCATCAACTGTTCAACCATTGTTGTCTTTCCTGTTCCAGGTCCATGATGGATATTCTCATAAGGGTTGTCTGGATCACTATCATCTTCATCAGGAACTCCATCATTATCGTCATCATCATCTTGGTCATTTGGAATACCATCTCCATCCATGTCATTATCTTCATCATTTGGAATTCCATCATCATCAATATCATCATCACCAACAGGTTCTCCATCAATATAATAATCTCCAGAGAGGTCTCCATTTTCTTGGTTAACAGAATAAGATTCATGTACAGCACCATCTTTAGTCACGGCAGTATAACTACTTGTACCTAATGCTCCTTGGTTGCCAAATACAGTAAAATGACCATAGTCTGCATATGAAGGTTCAGCTCCAAAATCTAATCCAACAACAGCAATATTAGCTAATTCCCCAGGACTAAGTAAACCAACATCGCCTAAGCCAGAAACAATATCATTATAAACATCTGGCTTAATAACTATACCTTGAATAGCATCATCCACCAAAATTACTCCCAAGATATCATTCTTATAATCATATCCTGCAAGAAGTACATTTTGTTTAATCTGAGTAACATCTGCTTCTTTTATAGCATCAGGCATTTGTTCAATAGTTGGTTCTGCCTTTTTAGAACCAAACAACTTTGAAAAGAAACTCTCTTTTTGATCCAATTCTGTTTCATCTTGCTCAAATTTTACATCCTTCTTTGCGCCAAAAATTTTACTAAACAGACTTCTCGGTTCATCATCCACATCTCTAACAGCATTTGCTGTTATCGCAGATCCAATTAAACCTCCAACGAATAGTAAGACTACAACACTAATAATAATTAATGTAGTTTTATTGATTCCTTTGCTTTTTTTCATTAGTATTTCCTCCTTAAAAAAATAATTTATAGAATTTAAAGAGATAATAATATATATATATATATCGGTTTTAGTTTAAACTTCTATATAACCTCAAAAAATCTTGAGAAAGGCTTGTTTTATTTTAATATTTCTTAACCATCTTCTCAAACATTCTCTCCATCTTGTCAAATCTACCCATAAACTCATTTTGTGCCATTCTTTCATGAGATTCAGCTATCTTCCTAAGTTTAGCTCGATCTAAGGGTCTTTTACAATTGTCACAAAACTCTTCAATGAATCCATTTTCATAGCCACAAAAACCACATTTTTTAGTTTTGGTTTCTTCTAATTCATTCTTACCTTTTACAATTCCTCTCTTTTTCAACTCTATTTCTAAAGCATCTTGTTGTGTACTCATATCATATACCTTAAGTTGGTTAGTAGAAGTCAATCTAGCTGCATGTTGTATTTGTGTATCTGAATCTCCTCTTATCCTTCTATAAGTTATTCCATTTCTTTTCAAAGAATAGCAAGTTATTCTCTTATCAATTTTTAATATCTCACAAGCTTTCTTTAATCTAAGGTTAATATTATGGTTTTTCAATTGTCCATACTTTTTCCTATTGTTTTCATTGATAAAGAAAAAAGCATTTGGATCATTCTTAAATGGATGTAATCTAAACCATTGAATCACATAAGGATAAGAGTCTATACATTGTAAGTAGCCAGTACCTTCTTTTCCATGTGAACTAATCCAAACCTTTGCAAAGTTATCAT
>CAZAKS010000045.1:0-6779 GCA_964485975.1 Candidatus Woesearchaeota archaeon | reverse complement strand
CTCATCAATAGAAATAAAAATAACTCCATCATTTTTCAAAAGTTTTTTAGCTAAATTCAACCTTTTTTCCATAAAACTAACCCATTTAGAATGCCTATACCCATCCTCTCTATCTACAAATTTATCATTATATTTGAAATCCCCTGTTCCCCTATTATAAGGTGGATCTATATAAATAACATCAACTTTGCCCCTATGAGTATAATTTAAAACAGAAAGGGCATGATAATTATCTCCTTCTATAATAATATTGGTTGGTTTCTTTTCATCCTTATTAATTGCTTTTTTTGTATCTTCTTTTAGAATAGGTAATTTTTCCTTACACAATTCAGCAACCTCTTCAGGCTTCTTTTCCCATACTAAACCATATTTTTTTCGTTTTTCTAATTTATCAACTTCACGAATCAATTCAGTTTTTGACCAAGTAGTATAATCTTTTTTCTTAGGCATAGCAGATTAAATATATTCCATATTTATAAAGTCTTCTTTAATGCTAAAAAAAGAACAGAAGAGCTTATAAATATCGACGACATATCATAAAATTAGGTAATAGTTACAAAAGATGTGGCGCATCCTACCTAAAAACAGGGTTCTCGGCTGGTGCATGAGACCTCAAGGTTGGTTGCGCAAAAAAGGAAGCGCATCATACCTTCAGGGCAAGTTCCCGGCTTGCGCAGATTATCTTTCTGACTATTTCATAAAATCACCCATTCTTTGAAAATACCTGGGAACTCTTGCAAAATCTTTATAAATTAAGTATTAAAACGCTAATATATGCATCAACAATTTCAAAGACCTCCAATGTCTCGAGATGAACTAGAAGAAAGACAAAGATCTTTAATTGAAGTTCTTGAAAGAAATACTTCTAGAGATGAATTATTGGGTTTTGTTAGTACTTTAGAAAATGGAGATAGAAATTATTTAGAAAAATATCTTACTACTCATGGATCTCCTATGAGTGATGATGCTTTGATGGATGCTGCTGATGCTGAAGTAGATAATCTTGATCATTTAGTTGGTGCTGATAATTATTCAACTTCTAGTATTGTAAGAGGTTTAGTTGATTGGGGAGAAGATATCCAAAGAAAACTTAGAAAAATAGAAAAAGAAAGTTCAAGAAAGTCTAAACTTCCTCTTTATGCTACAATTGCCACAGGTTTAGCAGCAACAGTTGTAGGTGGTTTATTACTTCTTAATCAACTAGCTCCACCAGTCATTAAGTTTCTTGGAGATAAATATATTACTGAATCATTAATAGATGTTCAAAAAGATGCATTTGCAGAAAGAGATCGGCTTTATGCTAAAATGGATGATGCTTTAGCAAAGAAAGATTTACCTGCATTTGTTGAAGCTTATAGAGATACATCTGAATTTTTAGATGGATTAAAAGCTCTACCATTAGTTACAGATGCAGTATGGTTTGAAACTTTTGAAGAAACAAGACATCAAACTTATGGAGAAATCTTTGCAGCTACAATGACTCATCCAGAAATATTAGAAAACTGGGAAGCACCAAACAGTGTCGGAGATAGAGATGTAGAAAGAAAACTCACTGCTTTGATAGATTTTGTCAACAATAAAAGAGCAAGTGATGATCATACTTTACCCAAATGGAATTGGATGACAATTTATGATGATAAAACTCTTTCACTTGTAAGAAATTCTAGTCTTCCTCCTGGAACAGCTATGTTGAGTGAAGCAAGCTATCTTCCTCCTGGAACATTTTCTGATTTTGATTGGTATCAACAAGCAGATTTCTCAAGATTTACTTTATTTCATACTGAACAAGATGGTGTAGCTAATACTGTAAGAAGAGAATGTGATGTCCTTGATTTAGGTGCAGATGGTATTGATAGAACTGATGCAATATTAAATGATATTCCTGAAGAAGAAATTGATGCTGCTAATGATCAATATGGAGCCTGTTTAGATAGCACAATTGCACAAATACAAAAAAGATACTCTGGAACTGGTTTTTTTGAATAATTTTCTATAAAAAAATAAAAAAAATTAATCTGAATAAGTAATTGTTACCATTGTTTGAGGTTCATACCAATCAACTTGGTTTCTAATTCTTTCCCTTTCAACAAGCCTATCAGATTTATTGTCAAAGTTTCTATTCAAGTATTCCCTTAATGTAGATTCATAAGTACCATTATCATTTGCATCTACTCTAATAGCATCTCTTCCAATTCTTTCTATTCTTACAGCATCTGGCCTTCCTTCATATTCAGTAACATTAAAAGTATTCATATTAGGTTTTGCAACTAACAATGCACTCATCGCTACATAAGTTACCAAGCACCCCTTAAGGAATCCCACCGTACTATCTGATTCTTTTATTTCTTCACTCATTTTGTTTTCCTCCTTTACTATTTCATAGTAATAACATAGAACCAGAACATATTTAAATATTACCTCCCTCTTAGTGGGTTGTAATATGAAAGAAATACTAAAAGATGCAGGACTAACAAAGAATGAAACCTTAGTCTATCTTAATCTACTAAAACTTGGAAAAGCAAAAGCAAGTAAAATAATTAGAGAAGCAAAAGTCTCAAGTGGAAAGATCTATGAAACTCTAGATAAACTCATAGAAAAAGGATTAGTAAAAACAGTAATAGAAAATGGAGTAAAAACCTTTATTGCAGCAGATCCAAAAACATTACTAACCTATCTAAAAGAAAAAGAAAAAAAACTAAGAGAACAAGAGAAAAAATTAGAAAACATAATCCCAGATCTACAAAACCTAATGAAAACTGCAGAAGAAACAGTATCGTTAATAAAAGGTTTTAGAGGAATATCAACTTTAGTCTATGAAACACTAGAAAAAGGTAAAGATATCAAAGTTATGGGTGTAAGTTCTTCAAAATCAATTAAATTCAATAATTTTTGGAAAAAATGGCACAGAAAAAGGATTACACTAAAAAAAGAGTGTAAAATCCTATTCTCAGATTACAAATCAGAATACTGGAAATTTTTTAAAAAACTAAAATACACCAAAGTCAAAGAATCCCTTTCAATAAGTCCATCCGCAGTTACAATAATTGATAATAATACTTTTATTTTTTCATACAAAGAAGAATTTACTTGTATTCATATAAAATCGCAAGATATTTCAGATTCATTCACTTCTCTATTCAATAGCCTCTGGAAAGTCGCAGAAACTCATTCAAAACACTTATAAATAACACAGAATTATTCTATTTTATGGCAAAAAAGCATGTTTTTGGGTTAATTAGGCAACTTGGAGATGATGCAGCTATGAAAGTTGCACATTTTATTCTAGAAAGAGGAGTTGAAACTGTTGAAGATCTAGCAAGATATTCTCCAGGCCAATTAAGCTATGCTAAAGTTGGAAAACCAAATATTGATAGAGTTGCAGAATTACTAGCTGAATATGGTTTAAGATTTGCAGATAAACCCTACAAAGCTCCAAACCCCCCAAGAACAACTAGAAAAAAACCAGTACGAGCAGGTGGATCTTCCCCAGCTCTAGGATTAGAGGTGTCAAGATCATTAGAAGGAAGGACACGATTTTATGAAGCAGCTTCAAGCACTCAACCTACAACTGCCAGATTATGAAATAGAATTCTTAACAAAAACTGCTGTTGGAATTGTAAAGGATAGTGATGGTACTCTAGATGATGTACTAGATAGAATTTGTAGAGTATTTTCTGATAAAGAATATGGCTGGGAAGAAGCAATTTTAAGTGACAAATGGTATATGTTTCCTAGTGAAGTTCAAAACCAAAGATTTTGTTCTGAAGAAGCTCTTAAAAATTACCTACTAGCTAGAACCCTAGGCCTACCAGTTAAATATTGTATTGCTGAAAATTGGAGAGGGGAAGGGCAATTCCATGAATTTGTTATGATTGACGATTCTTACTTAGATTATGATCGGGCTAGTAAGATCGATAGTATTGAAGAGGACGGTTTAGTTGTTGAAGGTAATAAAACTGAATTTGATAATTTAATTATTCTAGAAGATGATAGAGAAGTCATTGAAAGAGTCCATGCATTAAGATCAGGGGAAAGTTTTCTTGAAGCTGTCACATGTGGACAAGATTTATATAAAAAATATTTTAGGTATGGAACAATAAATGCAAAAGTAAAATATGACCCAGAAAATAGAATTGCTGAATTCCTATTTGTATTAAATCCTAATAGTGATGCAAGATCCCTATATTATGCCTACTCCATGATGCCCTCTAATGGATCTATAGAAGTTGATGAAGAAATAGGAATAGCCCCTGCATTCTTAATTGGGGAGAGAGAAAGAATTCCAGTATTAGGATTCTCAGAATCTAGTGATCTTGAATTCTACCCTGAATTTATTGATGAATTAGAAGAAGAAGATAAAATGGGAGTTTGTATTGATTTGGTCTATGATTTTATAATAAGAAATGGAGAAACTATAGGATTCCCCATAAAAACTGATGAGCAAGGCAACAAATACATATTTGATGATGAAATGTATAACCTCCTCTTAGATATGCATAGAGAAAAAGCTGAAGATCCAGATGAATCTGTAAGTAAATACTCAAAAATTATCTTAGATCATTATGAAGCCTTAATGGAAATGGATCCTGTTGCAGGAAGAAGTTTTATTGATGCAAGAGTTTTTGATATTGATATGAGGGGCACTTGTGGAACATTCGAAGAACTAGAAGCTTATGTAGGTGAACATATTGGAGTTCTTGCAAATATGTATGCAATTAATGCTATACAAAGATTTGCAGAGTTCTTAGCTGTCCCAGACATTAGAACATTTGTTGATAAATTAACTGAAGCCCTAGCAACAAAAACAGGAGTAGCTTATTCAACTGAAATGGAAAATGGAGTTCTAAAAGCCATGGAAGCAGTTAGAGAATTAAGGGAATAGTATATTCTCTACCATCTATGTCAAGGGCACATACGCGTAACCCATTAATAAACAAATTCTTTATACTCCTACATGGACATTCTAAAAAAAGCAAAAATACTTGCAGACTCTGGAAGATATGATAGCTGTGGTCCTAAAATCTGTGCAACAAAGATAACAAAAGGATTAACAACCTTCACAGCCAATAATGAACATAAAGACTGTAGAATGTTTAAAACTCTAATGAGTAATTCTTGTAAATATGATTGCAAATATTGTACTAATTGTAATAATAAAAACAAAGTAGAATTTGAACCTCAAGAACTTGCAAAAACCTTCAACTACTTACAAAAAAATCTAAACTTAAATGGACTATTCTTATCCTCGGGAGTAACAACCACCCCAAATAAAACAACTGAAAAAATGATAGAAGCAGTAAAGATAATAAGAAAAACCTTCAAAGCCTATATCCATTTCAAAGTTTTACCAGGAACATCTTATGAATTAATCAAACAAGCAAGTGAACTCTGCAATAGAATGAGCATTAACATAGAAGCTCCAAATAAATCAACACTAAATGAATTCTCTTCAGTAAAAGATTACAAAAATGATATCCTAAAAAGACAAGCATGGATAAAAAACCTTAATCTTCCCTCAGGACAAAGCACCCAACTAATAGTTTCAGAACACTCTACAGATAAAGAAATAATAAAAATGCTAGACTGGGAATATGAAAAAATTAAACTAAAAAGATTCTATTTCTCTGCATTCCAACCAGTAAAAGGAACTGCATTTGAAAATAAACAAGCTCCAGTACACAAAGTTGTTAATAATCCTCTTACCATAAAAAAGAAAAAACATGTACTATTAATAAACTTTATCAAACTAGAAAAACATCTAGTTCTAAAGAATTATTAAGGTAAAGCTGAAAAAAAGGTTGAATGTCCAAAAATCATTATTCCAAAATCTTCTCCATTTGCTAAACTAGATTTATAAAAAGTTCCCGCTTTAGTCCTCCAAGTTTCAAATTCATAACCTTCCATCGATGCAGTTCCTTTTCTCAAATAAGGCTTCGCATCTTCCAAAGTTTCTTCAAACCTTGGGCCAGTAAAAACAACAGCAACTCTAAGCCCCAAACCTGGAGGGTCTCCAGCTGCATCATCTAACATTCCTCTTAATTCTCTAGTTGGGCCAGTTAAAACTAAATCTTCAGGTAATTGACCAATTCTAAAATCACCAGGGATTCTATTTTCCTTACTATATGGCTTATATGGACAATCTGCTAATCTTCTTCCATCATAAAACAAATCAGCTAACTCTGGACCATTAACAGGTGAATCATCTGTAGCAAAAACACCATATTCTCTATTATCAACATCTATTTCTTGAGGAGTAGGTTCTTCAAATGTTTCAACCACTGTCTCTTCTACTCTCATTTCCACAGGCTCTCCAAAAGTTGTATCTTCAGTTGCACAACCCATCAAACCTAAAAGAGTAGCTCCTAAAACTGTTGTTAAATGTCTCATAAATCAAAAATAACTACTTTCCATTTAAAAACTTTATCAAACTAGGAAATACTTATAAGTCTCTAGTTAAAAACCCCTTTTATGGTAAGTTTCCCTAATGTTCCAGTACAATTAGACCATCAAACTTCTAGATTTAGACTTGGTCCTGAAAATCAAGCATTTGCAAATTCTGTTGATTTAAGTTGTTTAGATCACACAGTTATTGAAGCTGTTAATGTTGCACCAGAATTATTAACCATACTTGGAATTAAATCTCATTCTCTTTTTGGTGGAGATACATATTATTGGGCAACTTTTGATGGTAAAGAAGCTACTGTAAGAGAATATAGTATTGATAGAGAAGGATGTAATGGAGTATTTAATTTTTTAAGTCTAGGTCTTTTCAAAGCCAG
>CAZAKS010000044.1:0-7048 GCA_964485975.1 Candidatus Woesearchaeota archaeon | reverse complement strand
TCCAAATATTGTCTAAAGAATCATTTAGGATATTTCCAAGTATCACATTTTTTTATTACATTTACATTTCCTCTTTTTGGGAGATATATAGTTGCAGAGATATTTGACCCTACTTCCATTGCAAGTATATCTGTTGTTGGTTGATTTGTTGATTGTACCCCTATTATCTCACTAACTTCATAGTATAATTCTTGTTGAAGTACTGAAATGTTTGAGTTTAGTAAGACTAAAGCTGTTTTCCCTGTTGTGGATTCTAATTCTATTTTAGTGGTTTCAATTGTTTCACCAGTAAGATTACCTGAATCAACGATTGTATCATTTTCAGGTACTGGTGTTGGGGAGGTTTCATTTGATGTTTGATTTTGTGGAGGTGTTGTTTCATTTAAAGGTGAGAGGTAATAATCAACTAATTCAGAATCTACTACTTCTTCATTTACAACTAAATCTATGTAAACCACCCCATTAGTGAGGTTGTAATTTTCCAAGTCTATTGTGATTGTGTTCTCATATATGACTTCACTAATGTGTGTGTCATAAACATCTATTCCTTGGCTAACTCTGACAAAACTTTGGTTATAGCTCCAAGAACCATTCCAATTGAAGTTTACATTGTTGTTTTCTGCAATTGTTAAACCAGTAAGAGTATCAGAACATCCTAGTAAGGCTGTGGCTAAGAATGCCATTACTAAGAATCCTATTATTCTTACTGCTTTCATTTGTATTTCTTCCTCTTTACGAATTTGACAGTTTCTTCACTCTTTCTTACCTTTTCAAGTGCATTTTTGTAGAAATCAGAAACTGCTGCTGGGCTAATCTTGAGTTTTTTAGCTATATCTTTCTGGAGAATTCCTTTCTTCTTTAATTCTAATACTTCAATCTCTTTCTCTGTTAGCCACATTTTAGTTAAGTTACGTAACTTGATTTAACTTATTCTCTTTATTAAGTTAATCTACTTAACTTTGGAGTTTATAAATGTGTCGTTTCTGATAGTAATTTTTTTAAATAGATAATAAAAAACATATATAATGAAAGTATTTGTGAAAACATTTGGATGTACATTGAATCAAAGGGATTCTGAGAATATAGTTGGAATTCTTGAGAAAAATGGGTTTGAGGTTTGTGAAGATGCGGATATTGTTATTGTGAATAGTTGTGGAGTGAAGAGTACAACACAGAATAAGGTAATTTCTTATATCAATAGTTTGGATAAACCAGTTTATGTTGGTGGTTGTTTGCCTAGAATGTTGGATTTGAAGAAATTAACACCCGATGTGAAAGGTTATTTTGATACAAATTCAATTAAGAAACTTGTTGAGCAGATTAAGGATGAATTGTTTGAGAATTTTTCTTTGGAGAAAGAAAATAGATTGAATATGGAGATTGTTAGAAACTCTAAAGATGTTGCAATCATTCCGATTTCTCAGGGTTGTTTAGGAAATTGTACATACTGCTCCGTTAGGTTTGCAAGAGGTTCTTTAAAATCTTATTCTGAAGAAGAGATATTAGAAGAGGTTAGAAGTGTAAGAGATTATAAAAAGATCTATTTAACCTCTCAAGATAGTGGTTGTTATGGTCATGATAGAGATAGTGATTTGATTAGTTTATTGAAGAAAGTTATTTCTATTGAAGGAAAGTTCAAGGTTAGGTTGGGAATGGCTAACCCAGAACATATTCTACCTATTTTAAAAGAATTAATTGATATATACAAAAGTGAAAAAATGATTAAGTTTATTCATATTCCTGTGCAATCTGGTTCTAATAAAGTTCTAAAAGAAATGGGAAGGAAATATAGTGTAGAACAATTCAAAAAAATTGTGAAAGCATTTAGAGAGGAAATAAAAGATATTCATATCTCTACAGATATAATAGTTGGTTTTCCTTCTGAAAGTGATAAAGATTTTCAAGGAACTTTAGATTTATTAGATGAGATTAAACCTGAAGTGTTAAATGTTTCTAAGTTTGCACCAAGACCTAAAACAGAGGCTGCTAATATGAAACAGTTGAAGTCAGAAGTGATTAAAGATCGGTCGAGGATTATTCATAAAAAAATAAAAAATTAAACTGCTTCTCCATTTAAACAATGGGTTACAGTGTATACTCTGGATTTAAGTGTTTGTGTTGAAGAACAATACCATTCTTTTAACTTACAATTCCCTCCAGCCCCAATACATTCACTTACTATCCCTACTCCAGGAATAAAACAATGGTCTGCTCTGGTGACATTTGTATAGTTGTCATAATAGTTTGTTATCCCGAAGTTTAATGGGTCATCTCCCGCATCAGTTTCACTACAATAAGCACTAACTAGCATAAAAGTTAATGCAACAATTACACCTATTGAAAACAATATTTTTTTCATATTAAACACCTCCCAAATGTTTAAGAAAGGTATGCTAAAGAACTTTAAAAATAAAATCAGATTATAATCTAAGTTTTATAAAATGAAAGAAATAAAATACTATTCACAATACTCATCAATAGCTTTTACTATATCCAAAGCAGGTTTTTTTAATTGATTGTAAAGTTTTTTTGGTAATTTAAGAGGTTTTCCTCCTTTACTTACATTTGTAACTCTTGATCTTGATTCTCTCATCTCTCCACCCAGATATTTTCCATTTATTACAAATACTCTAACATCCCAATAGTGTCTATGCAATAATCTAGGAACTATTCTTTCTTCTACAATCTCTTTTCCATAGACCACAGGCATTTGCTCTCCCATTTTTAGAACATAAACTCCTCGTCCTTGGCTTTGGTCTATTGGTTTTACTACATATCCTTCCTTGAATATATCTTGGTTTACTGATATTAATTCTCTTAATTCTTCTGTATCTTTTACATAGAAAGATTTCGGAACATTTACATTTGTTTTTTCACGAACTATTTTCAAAGTTAACATTTTATTATTAACAGTTCTTTTAACTTTGTTAGAATTAATTACTACTGCTTTTTTTTCAAACCAACTACTTAGTGGACGATTGTATCTAAATATACAAGTAGGTTTAAACACCTCTCCATAAATATCTTTTAGAGTGCCTCTTCTTTTTACATTCTCATCACAATGACAATATCTTAAATTCTTTATATGTTTGGATAGTTGATGTGCAAACCAAAGACTGTTTTCTGCTTTAGTTTTATCATTAGAATATTTTGAAATCAAAACAGAAGGTTGACTACCTGATTTTTTCATTAGTTTTGCAACATGTTTTGTTATTTCTTCTTTGCCATATGTTTTTTTTATATTTCTAGCACCATGCGGAGCATAGTTTGCTTCAAGAAACCAAAGATCATTATTCTTATCAAAGATGAAATCTAATCCTGCAAAGAAGTAATTATTAACTTTCATAATATAATAAAGAAAAAAGAAATTTATAAGTTTTTCAGTTTTGTGTTCGCATCTTTCATGCTTTTCCAGGAGATTTCAAACATGTTTCCTAGAGCATTTGCAAAGAATGGAGTGTTTACCCAAATACCAATATCATAGCTTGGGTGTACCTCTTTATCATCGGTAACCATAAACATTATTTCTTTGCCATCAACAACACAGAATCTAGCATTTATTTTATCTACATGTCTTACTTTTGAGAAGCCCATCAAATCTTTTGCAACTTCTGAACAATCTTTGTCCATTGGTGCTGCAATTTTAATGTCGACTCCTTTCTTAGACAGGTTTTGTAGCACACCCTTCATGGATTCAACCTTTCTTACCAAGCCTTTTGATGAGGTCATGATATAGACAGATTTCTTTGCCCCTTTTACAATTATTTCCATATGGGTATAAATATTATGTCTCCCTCTTAGTGCCCCACTTAGATCACTAGGTTCGATAAACTCAATACCTTGTTTGTGTAGAACATCTAACTCTTTTAGTAGCTCAGAACCTTTCAAACCATCTAGTCTCTTAACTTGAGTTTTGGCATTTTTATTAACAAGTTTCTTTGCTCTTTCTAGTACTTCTTGAGGTTCAACTGCAATGTAATTTATAGGTTTCCCTAATTTCATTACAATAAAACCTTTTTTCTCAAGGCTTTCTAGAATATCATAAGCTCTACTTCTTGGTACGTCTCCAATTTCGGACAACTCTCCTGCTGTAGAAATTCCTCTAGACAATAATGCAGTCCAGATTTTAACTTCATATAGATTAAGATTAAAAAGTTGCCTTAGTTTGTTTAAAAAATCTTCTTTGACAATCATATACAACCCCTCCTTGGGTGCAACCCTCTTTTTGTTGTTATGTTTAGTTGTAACACATAACTATATCTGGAGAATGAAAACTGATATTTAAACTTATCTGTTTTTACTACTCAAAATAAGGGAAAAATTCATTCACTGTCTAAATGACTCTTTAAAAAAGGAGTTACTTTTGCTCTCGATAAAAGTGAGAAACTTCATTTAATGTGCTTATATCTCTTATCCCTTTATCAAGTCTTAACCTGATTACTCTTGGGAACCTTAATGCATAGCCTGAATTGTAATTTGTACTCTTTTGTATCTCTTCATAGTTAACTTCCACTATTATTTTTGGTTTTACAGTTACTGTTTTCCCTTTTTCCTCTAAGACTAATGGCTTTAGCTCTTCTGTTAATTCTTCAAAACTCACTCCTTCTTCTGATTTTTCTTTTATTCCTGTTCCCACCTTACCTATTTCCAATAATTTATCTCTGTCTCTACAGGCCAGAGTAAATGAAGACAACCATTTTACTCTTTTTCCTTCACCCCATTCTGCTTTTGTTATTACTAGATCTAATGACTCCATTACTGGTTTAATTTTCATCCCATAACCCACCCTACTACCTGGTTTGTATACTCCTTTCTTATTTTTAACCATCACACCTTCATGTCCTTTTGCTAGACAATCTTTGTAATATTTTTCAGCTTTTTTAATATCTGAAGTGATTAATTGTTCTATTAATTCTATTTTGAATTTATCTTCTTTGATTATTGCTTTTAGTTTCTTTCTTCTATTTTCAAATTCTAAATTAAGAAGATTTTCTCCATTTAGTTCGATAATATCAAATATATTTATGACAACAGGTAGAATTTTTGCCATCTTTTCAATATCATACTTTCTTTTAATTCTTTGAGAAATATTTTGAAAAGGTATAGCTCTTTTTGTTTTCTTATCGATTCCAAGTATTTCTGCATCTAGAATAAAATCTTTTGAACGAACATTAGATCCTACTACCTTAACTACATCAGGGAATTGTTTTGTAACATCTTCAAGCCTTCGAGTAAATAGTTTGATTTCATCTTTTTTTCTGTGGATTTGCATTCTAAACCCATCTATTTTAGGTTCTATTATTGCAGGAGTACCTACAGTTTCAAATGCATCTTCAAAATCTTTTGCTTTTTTATAGAGCA
Organism: Candidatus Woesearchaeota archaeon; assembly: GCA_964485975.1. Taxonomy (GTDB): domain Archaea; phylum Nanobdellota; class Nanobdellia; order SCGC-AAA011-G17; family GW2011-AR17; genus JABHZQ01. Next base: position 1,687 of record CAZAKS010000044.1, on the reverse strand, counting down.
TAACTTTTATTGGTCTACCCACAATTAGAGAGAGTTCATCTAGAGATTTATTTTCCTTTAATTTTTCAGCTATTAACCCAAAGTCTGTTGTAACATCAAATGCATGTTGTACTTTTTCACTTATTTTATTATACTCTTCTCTTTCTTTGGTTACATCACCTTTGATTTGTTTTATTCCGTCCTCCAAATCAAAAAGGTTTTTTATAACCTCTGGATAGAATGCCCAAACAATAGCGTCCCTTATTGTGCCATCCCCTACCCCAGTTCTTAATTCTTCTAGAACTGTTCTTATAATAAACTTAGATTCTACTTGATCTGCAGAGCTTAATAGTTCAGAGATTAAACCTACTTTTCTATTTACAGTTCCTTCTCCTTCCATCTCTGCAAGTTTTGTAATATTAGCAATTATTTTTTTAATGGTTAACTTTGTTGAAAATAATGTTTTTTGCCTTTTGTTTTCCATTAACTCTTCAGCTACTAAACCTAAATCGCCTTTTTTACTCCACAAAGATTCTATTTTATCTGTTGAATTTCCTGAAGATTGGGCAATAACTTTTACCAGAAGTCTTGAACTCATTCCTAATTTTCTTTCATCCCAAGGAGCAAATACCTTCCTTGTAGTAAATATATTACCTCACCTATGTCTGATTTTGGAACTTTTTTTAGAAATTTTGAGATGATATAGGTTTTTTCAAGTCTTTTAGTTGTTTTTTCAAGAGCAATATAGACTTCTACTAATTTTGAATAATTCATAGAAATTCTTATATATTTGTTTGTATTTAAATTTTCTTATGGTGGCTTTGAAAGTAGGTTCGATAATATTAGTAGCAATTATAGTGTTTATTGTAGCTATTGTTATTTGGTTGTTTAGTAGATCTAAGGGTACTATTGGTTCTCTGGCAAAAAGAGGATTTGGTGCTGTTATGTCTGAAAAAAGAGGTGCTGAAAGATCTCAAAAAGATTTTGACAAAGCAGTTGGGGCTTTTGATGATGAGAGTGTAAAAGATAAGGATAATTTAGAAGATCTAGCTAAAGCTTTAGTTAAGAAGAAAAAAGAGATGACTACTTTGAAAGCCCATTTAGCAGAAGATAGGAAATTGGTTAAGACCTTTTTACAAGCTGCAACAAATACAGTAACTAAGATGAAGAATAATACTGAATTACAAGATTTGAATAGCCCTGAAAATACAAGAAATATTATTTCTAGTATTGTTAGTCAAATTGGTAAGGCTGAAAGTTTGGTTGGACAAGTAAGAAAGAAAGAAAAAGATAATACTAATTTAATTGACAGTATGTTAAGACAGGTTACTGAGATTGAAAATAGAGTAAATGGAGTACATAATTTAGTTGAAACTGCAGTTAATAAAGAAGGAGAAACAACTGAAGAACTAAGTAAAATCAAGGTTGAAAATGCAGCAATTATGGACTTAGAACCCAAGTTAGTTGAGATTGCTAGCCAAAGAGCCGGTGTTGTTGGGGAGATTAGAGATATTAATAAAAATTTAATTAAGCTTAGAAATGGTGTTGAAAGTTTAATTAAATCTACAAAGAGAAAAGTTGAAGCCCTGAAAAGAGCTGCTGCATCAGTAGAACCGGCGGCATAAAAAAGTTTAAATAGTTTCTAAACAAGTAAGTTGTTATGCACTTTGAAGATGTTATAAAAGGGAGGCGATCTATTAGGAGATAT
>CAZAKS010000043.1:0-7287 GCA_964485975.1 Candidatus Woesearchaeota archaeon | reverse complement strand
TATTTATTGCTATACTCTTTGTTCCTGTCAACTGTCTGGATGTATATAGCTTATATTTTCGTTCTGGGTAGGCAGTCAAAATGGTAGGCAAAAAATGGATTTATGTTTTGATTATCTTTCTCATAGTTGCACTTAGATTTACATATATGGATGTTAATCATGAGAATTATTATTGGGATGAGGTTGTTTATTTGCATTTGGCTGAGAATATAAATAATGGAGGATATTATTCACATATTGGTGAGGAATTTAGAGCCCCCATGTTCCCTTTTTTATTGTCTTTATTTGGTTATGGACATTTCTTTGTGTTTTGTTTGGTAGTTATAGGAATTATTTTAATGTATTTTTTAGGGAAAGAGATATTTAATGAAGAAGTTGGGTTGATCTCTGCAGTTATTTTAGGAAGTATGTCTTTGTATTTTTTCTATAGTTTTAAACTTTTAACTGAACCCTTAACACTTATACTGCTCATTGGTGCTATTTTACTAGTTTATAAATATGAGAAGCTGAATAAAAATTATCTTTTATACTTGAGTATTGTTTGTGCTGGTTTGGCTGTTTTGACAAGGTATGTTGCTGGAGCTATGGCCTTAAGTATATTTTTGTATTTGTTGTATAAAAAAAAATGGAAAGAAGTCCTTATTTCAGGATTAATCTTCTTGGTTGTATTAAGTCCTTTGTTTATTTTGGGGATGTTAAATTATGGTAATCCTTTAGGTATGTTAATTTCAAACTTAGTAGATAATACTTCAAAACATGGAGGGTTATTTTATTATTTTATCCATATCTATCCCATCCTGGGTTGGTTTATTCCTGTTGCATTTGTGTATGGGTTATTTTCAAAAGAGAACAAAAAACCAATGTTATTTTTTATTATCACTTATTTTATTATTTTAGAGATTTTGGCTTTGAAATACGATAGATTCTTTATTCTTATGTTTCCTTTTATTGCAGTTATTGCTGCAAAAGGTATCTACAAACTTAATAAGAAATATAAAGTGGGGATGTTGTTTTTGGCTATTTGGGTGGTAGTTAGTCTTACTGTGGGTTTAGTCCATATTGATATGGATAGGAGTAATACTGCCCTTTTGGTTAATTCTGCAAGTGATTTGGATTTAGAAGGAAATATTGTTTCTAATTCCCCAGTTTACTTTAGTTATTTTGGAAATCAAGAGATAGGATATATACCTATAGTTGAAACAGATATTAGTTATATTGATTATTTTATAATAGATAATTATCATCCAAGAGAAGAAGAGTATTACTTGATTTACACAAATTATATAAAAGATAATGGAACTTTGGTTTACAACATGACAGAAGGACATAGGGAGGTTTTGGTTTATGCAACGGAGAGCTAGTTGGCAGCTGTATATATTCTCATTTCTGATCACATTATTGGTCTTTTCTTTAGGTTTATCTATTGGGCTTGTTATTGAAAAGGAAAGATTGCAAGAAGTGGATAAGATTAATCTAGAACAACAAGTAGGTTTGAAAAGTCTACAATTGCAACAGTTGTATTTAGAATATGGTGATGCTAATTGTGATGCTATGAACAAAATTCTAGAAGCAAATATTCAAGACTTGTTTGAATCTATGAATAGAGTTATTGAATTTAATAAAAAATCCCTAATTGATGAAGAGCTCTTTGATTATCAACTAAGAGACTACTTTTTAACTGAAATGCAATTCTTAATGTTTTCTAAGGAAATAGGAGAAACTTGTGGTAGTGATTCAGTTACAGTAGTATATTTTTATAATGCTGATGAAACAGATGTTCAGGGAGAAGTATTGGATTATTTAAAGAACATTTTTGATGAGAGATTATTAGTATTTTCTTTTGACTCTAACTTTGAGGAAGAACCAATGATTGCAGTTTTGCTGGAAAGTGAGGGGGTTGAAGAATTTCCTACTTTGATTGTTAATGATGTAATTTATGATGGTGGATTGGGGGCTGAGGATTTAAAAGAGATCATTTGTGAGGAATTAGAAGAAAAACCAGTAGAATGTCTAATTGAGACTCTACAGTAAGATATTTAAATATGTATTTGATTTCTATTGTTATGAAAAAGTTGTTAATATTGTTGGCTTTGTTGTTTGTTGTTGGATGTGTTGGTCCTAGTATACCTGCTACTCCTCAAGCTTCTGGTCTTTATACTAATGATGCTTATGGCTTTTCTCTTGTGCCTCCAGAAGGATGGTATATTGCTGAAGCCTCTCCAGGTGTAAGTTTTATAGGAGATTATGATTATTTGGCTAATATTGTTGTTTCTGTTGATGAAGATGCTACAACTTTGATGGAATACTGGACAGAAGAAAAAGATAGGATGGAAAGATCTGAGATGATGGTTGGAACTCAAACTTATCAAGAAGGTCTGATTACAGTAGATGGCCATACTGCAGTTTATATTGATTATACTTATACTTTAATTAAAGATGTTAAAGCAAAAGAGATTATTATTGTTGATAATGGTAATGCCTATATTATTTCTTATCAAACAGAAGTTGATATGTATGATGATCATCTTCAAATGTTTGAAGACAGCTTAGCTACTTTTTCTCTTTAAGTTAAAATTTCTACTAATGCACTAATCATATCACATAAGCCTATACCTGTTAACCATAAGATTAAAGCAGGGAACATCAGGTTTAATCCTGCTAACAATACTATAACAACAACAGGAGCAAAACAAGCAATATTAGCATAGTTTTGATCACTTAAACCCCATGAAATTGCTGTTGTAAGTCCTGGTAATGGGATTGGTATTGCACCAATAATCGCCACTACAACTAAGAAAAATGGAGTTGCTATTAACTTAAGAATAAAATTTGCTTCTGAACCCCAAAGAATTGCCACCCACAAAGTTCCAACTAAGACAGCTCCTACAGCCATAAGTGCAATGAGTCCAATTACTGATTCAAAGAGAGCATCACCTACAAGATCTGTTATCCCATCTAGAATATCAACTAACAAACCAATAACAAATATAAATTTCTTTAATAGGAAAACTATTCCTACAGCAATAGCAATAAAACTTAAGGTCCATCCCCAATTTTTTAAAAAGAAAATTATGATTACAAAAAATAATCCTAGTGTTTCGCCAATACACAGATCCATATTTCAGTGAAAAGGTTTAAATATTAATAAAGTTATTTATTTTTTAATGAAAAAGAGGAAGATTAGAGAAGAGATTCTTGATTTTAATGATAGAGGGATGGCTGATGCGGGAAGTAGTGGAAGTAAAGTTGCTGGTGCTGTTGGTTCTGCTGCAGGTGGATTTTTTAATAAAGTAAGATCATCTAATACAAATAAAAAACTTGATTCTATAAGTAATAATATGTCTAGTGGTGATTCTGGAGGGGGAGAGAAAAAACCAATTAAGTTGTCAACTATTGTTACAATAATAATTATTGCCCTTTTACTTCCTATAGTCTATGTTACTTTTAATGCTTATTCAGGTACTGAACAAGGAGAGACTCTTTGGCTAAAAATTTCAGATGTAATAAAAGAGTATAATCCAATCACTTGGTATGGTGATTTAGTTAGTGAGCAAAAAACATTAGATGTTTGGAGTTCTGAAACTAATCGAAGTAGTACTATGAAAGGTATTGAATTAGATGGAATGACTTCTATTAGTGGGGGAACGATACCTCAAGGTTCACAATTTGAGGTTGTGTATGATATTGAGTATCATGAGATTGGTTCTGATGGTGTAGATGATGTTAATTTTGAATGTGTTATGCAAGATGGTGATGATGAAGATATTGTTCATGGAGAAATTATTCCTCAAAAAACTTTTACTTTAAGAAAGAATGATTTTGTAAGTTGTAGAATTCCTTCTGAATATACTCAAGATCTAGATGGATCTTATTCTGTTGTAGGTTGGTTTGAATTTCCTTTTTCAACAGAGGATGTTACATTAAAAGTTTATTATACTACTTCTGATGTATTTGATCAATTAGTAGAAGATGATGTTGATTTCTTTGATAGATATGATATTGATGGTGGATCTCCAAGAGCAGTATATAATGGGGAACCAGTTAGAGTTGCTATTGGAGCTACAGCTTCAAATCAAGATCAACCAGTAATTGTAGGTAGTGATAGATCTTCATTCCCTATTCTAGGAATTCATTTAGAGAATGAATGGGCTGGAGAGGTTGTTGATTTGACTGATATGACTGTTTATCTACCTGAAGGTATTGAAATTGATGAAGAATTGTCTTTAAACCCTAGTAGTCCAAGTTGTCCTTTTGAACATTTAGGAAAATCTGATGGAAAGAATGTCTATAGATTGTATAGACCTACTATGGATGAAATGTTTAAACCTTTGATTGATGCAGATATTCCAGTTTTGGGAGATTCTCAATATACTGAAAATGAAAGAAATTTTAATTGTTGGTTGAGTGTTGATCCTGAATTTGTTGGAAGTTCATTATATAAAGTAGATGAATATATTGTTAGTTTAGATTATCTTTATAGAGTAGACGATAAGGAAGACCAAGTAGTTATAAGGGTACCAGGAGAGGTGGTTACATGAAAAAAATAATTGTTTTATTTTGTTTATTATTGTTAATAAGTTCTTGTAATGGACCAAGTAGTGATTCTGAACAAGAGGTAACTGGTTGTCCATATTCTTGTAGATCTGGAGGGAGTGGTGTTGAATTAGAAATATTAAATCCTGATACTAGTATAAAGGATTCAGAAAAAAGAATTGTTCCAGCAGGTTATGAATTTATTCCTTCTTTAATTGTTCATGATGAAGGAATGAGCGATGCGGATGGAGAGGTTTGTGTTACTGGTTTAGATTCTAGTACTTTTTCTGGTGTTGGAGGGTGTGATTGTTCAGAGTATTATATTGTAGTTGAAGAGGAAGAAGATTATTTTTTAAATGACCAAGTAGTTGATATCTTTCCGGGTTATGGTATTGCTAGTGGGACGGAGGGAGATTATCTTATTACTTTCATTAATAGATATAAGTATAAAACTTATGCAGTTATTGATGCTTGTTTGAAACAAGATCCTGCTGATAAAGAAGGTTGCTCTTCTAGTGGAAGTATTTTGGATGTTTCATCTAGTGCACCTTTAACTGTTAAAAGTGTGGACCAAACTCTTACAAGGCCAGGACAGGGAACTAATGCAGTTAATTTAATGGTAACTTATGAAGTGAGTGCAAAAGGTAATAGTGGATCTGGTTTGATAAATGATGAAGTTTTGTTTAGTGGATTGTGTTATGATCCAAATGATGAAGATCCTTGGGTGGATGTTAAATTAGTTATTTTGAATGAAGAATATAGTTGTAATTCAATTCAATTGATAGATGGAGAGGGAAGTGGAAATTGTATTGCCGATTCAATTATTACTGAAGGTAGCTCTGGAGAATATCTATTTGAAGACCAAAATACTCATCAAGGATATTTAGAATTTAGTTATTTATGGGAAGATATAGAGACTGTAGAGTTTAGAGTACAATAGAAAGTTTAATAAATAAATATTGCCATTTTAAATCAAAGGAGGGTTTGCTATGAAACTAAAAAATTATACTATTGTGATTATTTTACTTGGAATATTATTCATCAGTGGATGTGGGGGTGAGACTACAACCACAACAGAAGGATATTATGGTTGTTTTTCTGGAGATACTTCAATGATTGATGCTTATTTCTATGAATATGCTCCGTTTAGTTCTGAAGCAAGTCCCTATAGACCTGGAGAAGAAATTGATGTTAATGTTATTTTAGAAAATAAAATGCCGGAAGATCTAGATGCTGGAAAGGTTATGATTAGATTGAAGGGTGATGCTGCAATCGATTCTATTTTTACTGGAGCAAGTATTGTAGAAAATCCAACATTATATTCTATTGATAAAGATACTTGTACTGTCTCTGATGAAGAGGTTGAATTAGGTCCTCTTCTTTATGAACCTGAATTGACTACTAAAATTACTAAAGAGATTGCAGGTACTTACTGTTATGAACATCCAGTAGAAGTTCATGGTTACTTATACTTTACAGAAGACCCTACTGAAGTAGGTGTAAATTTACCATCTGGTGCAAATCCACCATCCGGTGTACAAGTTACTGCTATTGAGCAAGATCCAGTTGATGTTTCTGGAGATGGTCAAACTGCTACATTAAGATTTAAAGTTTATATCCAAAATGTAGGAACTGGAACAATTGTAGATAGTTTGGATGATTGTTTTGCCTACAGAGAATTAGGATATAGAGAAACCTTGAATGTAGAAGTTGATACGGCTTATGATGAGCAAGATTGTACTGAAGAGATAAGGTTGTCTAAGGATGCACAAGAAGATGTAATTACTTGTGAAGTTACTGGAATTGACCCAAATAATCTTGGACCTCAATCAAGTGAATTAACTGTTACCTTGAATGGTTTTGCTTATGAGGATGAGATTACTGGTGTAGATATCTGGTTAGAACCTTAATTTTTCTTTTATTTATTTTAGATTAAAGAAATTCTTATAAAGGGAAGAATTATTGACATGAATGGGGGAAGATCCTATGAATGGACTAAAATATGAAGATATTCTAGCAAAAATTGAAAAAGAAAAAGGTTTGTCTAAGACTGAAGTTGAAGATAAGATTAAAGAGAAACTAAAACAATTATCAGATCTAATTTCTAAAGAGGGTGCTGCCCATATTATAGCTAATGAACTAGGAGTTAAGATATTTGATGTTGGAATTAAGAAAGCTAAAGTAAATAAATTGAATCCTATGTAAAAGGTTGTAGAACTGGTTGGAAAGATTGTTAATATTTATGAGATAAGAGAATTTAAAGTTGCAGCAAGAGAGGGAAGAGTTGTTAATATGTTAATAGGAGACGAGACTGGATCTTGCAGGTTGGTTTTATGGGATGAAAAACAGATTAAAGAAGTAGAGGAAGGAAAGCTTAAGGTTGGGGATATGGTTAAAGTTAGTGGTTGTTATGTTAAAGAAAATAATAGAGGTTATATGGAACTTCATATGGGGAAGAATGGAGAATGGGTGATAAATCCAGAAGGCGAAAGTGTTGAAGTTAAAAGTTTTACTGAGTCTGAAAGGAAGAATATCAAAGATTTGAAAGAGAATGATAATGCCACACTGGTAGGTACATTAGTTCAAGTTTTTGAACCTAGATTTTATGATTCTTGTCCAGAATGTAGTAAGAAAGTAGAATACAAGGATGATGGCTTTTACTGTGCTGCACATGGTAAGGTAGATAGTAAACCACAAGGAGTTTTGAATCTTGTTTTTGATGATGGAACAGATAATATTAGAATTGTTTGTTTT
>CAZAKS010000042.1:0-7291 GCA_964485975.1 Candidatus Woesearchaeota archaeon | reverse complement strand
ATGAAAGTTGAAAAAGGAAAGAAAATTAAAATAGACTATACAGGTACATTAGAAGATGGTACTGTTTTTGATGCTTCTGAAAAACATGGTGCTCCACTAGAATTTGAAGTTGGTTCAGGCCAAATAATCAAAGGACTAGATGAAGCAGTTATTGGTGAGGAAAAAGGTGAGGAAAAAGAAATTAAAATTCCTTGTGACCAAGCATATGGAGAACCAAATCCACAGCTAGTTCAAAAACTACCAAAAGAAAAATTACCAGCAGATATTAAAGAGGGTGCATTACTAATTAGTAAGCTACCAAATGGTCAACAAATTCCTGCAAAGATTATGAAAATCGAGGAAAAAGAAGTAACTGTAGACCTAAACCACCCATTAGCTGGTAAAGATCTAACTTTTAAAATTAAAATTGTAGAAATTAATTAATTTTTTTATTTTATTAAATTCTGATACATAGGTCTAGCATTTCCTAGATCCCACATTGTTCTCAAAAAAGCATTAGGTGTATGATCAAAATGAGAATCAAAAGAATTAGCAACAGCTGCAAAAAATTCATCCTCACTGCTAAACCCTAATGTAGGTCTAAATCCAAAAACCTTTCCACCCTCTCTATAATTTGGATGAATCATAATAACAACATTTCCAAACTCTTGCATATGTCTCATCTCTTGCATAACTCCTGTAGACCCAAATCTCTCATCTGGAAAATAAGCAAGCATAAAATCACTTCTTGCTGCAAATAAATGAATATCTCTATGAATTGTGTGCTCTATCTCTACAGGATCAGTTGCCCTTGAATCTGCAAGTACCATTGGAACTATAACTGCAGAATAATATTGTAACCTATCTCTAAAAGCTGCTATTTTTGCCTCTGCAATTGGTTTTGCATCCTCTCTAGTTCTCCATCCAGCCCTAGAATTATAATGGGGGCTTGTTGGATCAAAGTTTTCTTCAGGTTTAAGATCAGTTATAGGAAATCCCAAGTAACCCACAACAGGATTTGGATTAACTAAAAGTTTAGCAAGAGTTGTTTCTGAATGTCCTCTAGGAATTACCAACCTTCTAATAGGAGTATACTCATCATCTTGAAAAGCAGGAGGAATTTTCATTGCAGCATCAATCTCAAAAGCAATCCAATTTAAAATTTGAGTTGGATCTGTAGGATAAGGCTCATCTGCATAAATTCCAGCAAGCGTATTAGCATCATCAATCAAAGTAACAACATAATCAAATCCATCAGCATCATCAAAAAGCATACCCATTTGATCACTAGTCATTACAACATTAGGAACTCCTGAACCAGAATAAAGAGTCATAGGAGTATCTAAAACAACATTCATATAATTTACATCTCGTAATTGTCTACCTGCATTATAAACAGCAGCAGCCCTTAATAGTTCTTGATTATCAAAAGAAACAAAAGGTAATCTTGCAGTTGCATGCCCTAATCTTTGCATCTCATGTGAGATTAAGTCACCTAAAGAAACATTCTCAACACCATCCACCAACCCATAAGTATGTTCAACTAAACTAGTTTTCCCAACTCTAGGCAAGCCAGTCAATAAAATCTTAGGCATTTAAGAAGAAAAGTTAACTCCCCTTTTAAGATTTATGTAATTACAGTTTCCCTTCTAACTTAGCAATCAATTTCCTAATAGTATTCACAGCATCAGGATTCGCAGCTATAGAATTAATTCCTTCATTAAATAAAAACTCAGCCATCTCAGGTTTAGAACCAGCCTGACCACAAATAGAAGTAACAACATTATACCTCTTACAAACTTTAATAACATAATGAATCTGTCTCAAAACAGCAGGATGCAACTCATTAAACAACTTTTGAACTTTTGCACTATTCCTATCAACAGCTAAAGTAAACTGAGTTAAATCATTTGTTCCAAAAGAAACAAAACTAACTCCTTCCTTACAAATCTCCTCAATAATTTGAACACTTGCAGGAGTCTCAATCATAACTCCAAAATCAATATCTTTAATTGGTTCCATACCTGTAGCTTCCTTAAAGATTTTCTTAGCCTCATGAATCTGTTCAACACTAGTAACCAAAGGAATCATAATCCCAATATTAGTAAATCCAGCATCATGAACTCTTTTAACAGCTTCATACTCAGCTTTCAACAATTCAGGCTGATCCAAACTTCTCCTAATACTTCTCCATCCAAGCATAGGATTATCCTCTTCAGGTTCATCCTCACCTCCAGGTAAATTCCTAAACTCATCTGTTGGTGCATCTAAAGTTCTATACCAAACTGGCTTCCCTTTAAACGCCTTAACCACTTTCTTCATATTCTCAACCAGATGTGAAATAAACTCCTCTCCTCTTCCAGAATGAATCATATAAACTGGATGCTCTTTATTCCCTAAATTAATAAATTCCCCTCTCAACAACCCCACACCATCAGCACCAGTTAAAGCAGCCTTCTCTGCATAATCTGGTAAATCCATAATGACTTTTACCTTGATATCTGTTTTAATATCAACTCGCTCTTCAGTTTCAACTTCAATATAAACATCTCCTTCATACACTCTTCCTTTACTAGCATCAACAGTAACAAACATACCTTGTTTCAATTTCTTAGTCCCTACTTCAGTACCAACAACTACAGGCAACCCCATTTCCCTACCCACAATTGCAGCATGACAAGTTGATCCTCCAGAATCAGTCACAATAGCACTAGCTCTTTCCATAGCAGGAACATAATCTGGAGTAGTCATACGAGCAACCAAAACATCTCCCTTCTTCACCTTACCTAAATCATCTAAACCTCTAACAATTTGTACCTTACCTCTTCCCACACCCGGAGAAGCTTGCAAACCCGAAACAAGTAATTTAGCTTCACCTATTTCAATCTGATCTTCTTTCTTATCCTCAACAACAACCTCTTTCTTTTTATTCAAAGTTGTAATAGGTCGAGATTGAACAATAAATACTTCCTTTCCTTCAATAGCAAACTCCATATCTTGAGGTTTATTATAATGTTTCTCAGACTTAACAGCTAACACAGCCAACTGTTTAACCTCATCATCACTCAAAGAAGAAACATTTTGATATTTCTCAGGAACATCTTTCTTAATATTCTTACCTTTAAGATCTTTAGTTAAAAACCATTCCTTTCTAACTACCTTCCTACCCAAAATCTGCATTGTGTTTTTATCGACTGTAAAATCATCAGGAGTAATAGATCCACTAACAACAGATTCTCCCAAACCATAAGTACTTTCAATTAAAATTTCATTCTCCTTTTCATTAAGCGGATTAACTGAAAACATCACTCCTGCTTTTTCAGAATTTACCATTCTTTGAACTACAACAGCAATGTAAACTTTCTCATGAGGAAAATTATTCTTTGTTCTATAATAAATAGCTCTAGCAGTATACAAAGAAGCCCAACAAGCTTTAACAGCTGCAAGTATCTGCTTATCTCCTTTAACATTCAAATAAGTAGCCTGCTGTCCTGCAAAACTAGCCTCTGGTAAATCTTCCGCAGTTGCACTACTTCTAGCAGCAACAAACTCTCCTTCCTCAGCCAATATTTCATAATTCTCAACAATATCCTCTTCCATCTCCTTACTCATAGAAGTCTCTAGAATAATCCTACCTACATCTTTAGAAGCCTTTTGTAATTCTGCATTATTCTTAACATTAGTCTCTTTTAGAATCTTAAAAATCTTGGGTGCAATTCCAGTACTTTCAATAAAATTCTTAAAAGCTTCTGAAGTAACAACAAACCCATTAGGTATTGGAAACTTATTAGAATACATTTCACCTAATGATGCCCCTTTTCCACCTACCAAAGGTACATCCTTATTAGAAATATCCTTAAACCAAGCTATATTCATTACACACCTCTCTAATCAAATAATCATATTAGAAAATATATAAACGTTTGGGTTAAAGTGAAGCAGCATAAGTCATGAAAGCCATAACAACCAACAAACCTAAAATATTAACAACCAAAGCTAAAACAGTCAACCAATTTGTTTTCTTCTTCCATTGTACAAAGAAGAACAAAAATCCCAAAAGCCATAATACTAAAGAAATCCATCCACTTAACATATAAATCAAAGGAAAGGCTACTATTCCACAAACAATACTCAATAATCCAAAAATATTATTCTTAAGCCATTCCATATCTTTAACCTAGATAAAATAGTATATAAAACTTTCCAATTGATCTATAGTTCATAATTCTTTATAAGATAAAAGCATCTAATTTTTAGAATGTTTGGTATTTTTGATACATATATCATATGCCCAGTTACTTATATTACAGATGAACAAAAAAGATTTCTTGATGATCATGTAGCAACTTTAAGGAGTGAAGGTCGTGAAGTATACTATCCATTAGAAAGAAAAGATACTATGGATGAAAATATTATTCCAATATCTGAAAATCTTCTTAGACTAGTTACAAGAGTTGATATCTATTGGGATATTAATAGCCGAGGTTCTATTCTAGCATTTGCCAATGCCAAAGCAAATGAAAATCTAGAAGAAGTTGTACTTTTAAACCAAGCCCATGTAGAAGAACTAGCAAAGGATCCTGCAAATAGCATTGAAAAATATTTACTAGATTGGGTTAAAATTGCAAATCAAATTAATGGACATTAATAACATCTAATCCTTCTTACTCTAATGAAAACCAAAATAATAACTGGATTATTATTAGTAACTCTTTTACTTCTAACTGGCTGCGGTGAAACAACAGTTAATACAGAAGATGGAAGTAGTGATTATGTAGGAACTTGGATGAGAGAAGGAACATACACCAATGGTGCCCTTGTAAGTTCTGAATCAGCAACTCTAACTTTTACAGAAGGTAGCTTTGATTCATATAATTCCTACTGTTCCAACTCAGGTAGCATCGAAGTAACTGGAAACACAATGGTCTGGGTAGTAGAACAAAGTGACTGCCCTTCAATTATCGGTGTGGGTTCAACAGTAACATCAACATACTCAGTAGAAGGTACAACTCTTACTACAATTAACACAGAGTATGGTGCAGAAGTAAAAGAAATATATAACAAAGCTTAATTTTTTTATTTTTTATTCATTTCAGGAGATTTCTACTCAGAATAGACATCTCTCTCATAAATTTATATCTATTTTCTTTTTTCATCTTGCTATAGGCCCAGATAAAAAAAGCTGCATTTTCTGCTAAAATCATATTAGGTAATAAGCTCTCCTCTTCCTTAGAAATTTTATTTATTTTTTTATACTCTCTTAAAAAAAATTGGATCTCTTTGTATCTAATTTGTTTCTATTAGTACAAGAATCTCTTATTGCTACAGCAATATCTCTTATCCTCTTTTTTACCATATCTTATTTTCATAAATAAGCCTCAGCATGCTTTTTCAAAAGCGTATTCTTCTCAATATCTTCAATGGTTAATTCTCTCTTTACAACCCTATACTCACTCTTATAAGAATCCTTACTAAAATAACCATAATTAACCAACTCTCTTCTAACAGTTGCAAAATCAGAAAAATATGCTTTAATCTTCTCATTAACCTCTTCTTCAGAATAAATTCTATCTTCAAAATCATCCAATATTCTTAACAGAACAGCCTGCTTCTTAAAATCATTTTTAGGCATTCTATCATTCTCAATACAATTGTCAAATAATTCTTTCGTATCAAAAGGAAATTTCATATAACCATAGAAGACACTTTAATTAATAAAACTATTCCATAAACAACTCATTAATCCTTCCTTTAGGATTAGCAACAATTCTTCTTTTCAACTCCAAAGCAATCTTATTCAACTTCTTAAACAACCTCTCATTCCTAACCACCCTTTGCCCCTTACCAAAGCCACCACACTCAGAATCTATCTTCAAACTACCCAGCTTAAAATCCACATTACCTAACTTAAACTTCTCCCAATCTGGATAAAAAGGATACATTTTACAACCTAATGGTCTTTCAGTATAAATCCCACATCTATTCTTCTCATTTAACTTAACACATTTATTCCCTTCACCATTAAACAACTTAGAATTAAACATACTACCTAACTTATGACAACACTTACCACAAGAAATACATTCCCATCTTGTATCAGGAGTAACCTTTATTTCCTTAATCATAAAATAAAATAAAAAATAGAAGTATAAAAACTTTTACATATTCTCTATTGCTTTTTGCATTAAAGGTAAGACTTTTTCCACTTCATCTTTAGTCATTCTTCCTAACTTACTAAAAGAATATTCTCCATTATTAGGATTCAAGTTTTCTCTTGAAAGTTGAAGTTTCTTCATTCCTTCGTTATAACACATAACACTAACCTTAACTTTAGTAGTTTCAAACTCAGCTGTCTCACCGAATAATTCCTTATCTAAATTTTTATCATATGGCATTTTTAAACCTCCTTAATCTATGCAAAATTGAAATGTTTATAAAACTTGTGTAAATTAAAGAAAAAATAAAATAAGTGCCATAATACACAAGTTCAACAAGTCATATATCACACTAATGAAATAAAACTTAGTAGACTTCTCTCCCCACAAAACCATTCCTAGTTTAGTAGTAGCAAAGAATCCAAACCAAATCACTGCTGCCATCAATAAAGCACCCTCAAAAGTAGATATTCCAACATTAAACATTAAATTAGATAAAACCCAAGCTGTTAGTAACAAGGTAATAAAATACCCCAAAAATGGAGCTAACATACTGCCCTTATCTTTTTTTGTCTTGTTATCCTTTTTGCACATATCTCCAAACATTACTGAAGAATGCCATAACCATCCAAAAAGAAAACATACTACACTCGCAATAAGTACTGCGAAATAATCAAATACTATCATAGCCATCTTAATATCCTCCAAAGAAGAAAATAACATTTTTATTTAAAAGTATTATTAGACTAGAAAATAAAGCATGGCGCCAGGGGGATTTGAACCCCCGATCCCCAGCTCATGAGACTGGTGCTCTACCGAACTAAGCTACGGCGCCATATATTCCAAAATCCTCTTTCTATTTATAAAAGTTTTCTAAAATAATACAATTTATATAATCCATTAATCTAACTAAATATATGAATTACAACCACACCCAAATCGGATACTTAATGATAACAATCCTAACAGCTGTTGCTCTATTTTATGGGGGATTTTTAATACAATCAGATTTTGACCCGGTTCTTCTTATTGTAACCATTTTAATCTTATTTCTTTTAGGTTCTTTTGCAACACTTAATATAAAAATTGATAATGAAAACCTAAAACTTAAGTTTGGCTATGGTATATTCAGAAAAAAATTCAAAATTAAAGAAATA
>CAZAKS010000041.1:0-7368 GCA_964485975.1 Candidatus Woesearchaeota archaeon | reverse complement strand
AGTAAACCTGGACCTGTGTAAGAATCCTCACCAAAATATTGAAAATAAGATTATTCCTGCTACAAAAAGGATAACTCCAATTATTAGATCCACATTTTCTGCAAATTGTGCTTTTTTATTTAACATTTTGATTCTGGGAAGCTAAATTTCATCTCTGCCAAATAGCTTGTTTCTCCATCTTTTATAGTTACTAATCTAGTTCTTGATATTTTATTTGAAATTATATCCCCAAGAACTGTATTATTCAATGATATTTGTATTTCTTGTTCTTGATATTTGAAACAATTGGCATCTAACTGTTCTGCAGTATACTTTGAAAGATCAATTGTGCCTGGAATTGTTCTTCCTAGTTCTTCATCATAATAAGCTAAACAATTAGAAGAGTAAAGGGCTTCTGCCATTAATAGGTTGTTTTCAATATCATCTAAACAGATAGTATGTTTGAGTGTATCTTTTTGTATTTCAGCTCTAAAAAAGAAGAACATTGCACCAATTACAAAAATAGTAACTGTGTAATATAACCACTTGTGTCCTAGAACATATTGAGCTTTACCCATTTGATACTGTCACTACTCCCCCTTCATTTCTTAAAGATAAGTTATAATGATTATAATATTCCATAAAGTCTTTTGGATTTCTTACTATGTTTATGTTGTTATTTTCGATTTTTACATCATAGATTTCTTTTATTGGGTAATTATAAGTTATTTCGCCTGGTGAAGCAGCTATTGTACTTGCTAAAAGAGTTAAATCTTGCTCTGCATAAATCTCATTTGCTCTTGAAATGTAATCAAAATTAGTACTAACAAAGACAAAGGCCCCAAAAACTAGAACTATTACTATAATTTCAAAGGCTGTAAATATAGCCATAGCTTCACCCTGACCTCTTTTATTCATAAAGAATTAATTAACTTAAGAATTTAAATAGATTTTTGTTTATAGAGTTATTGCAGTTGATCTGCAATTTGTCAATGTGCTAGTTTCTGTTGCCGCAATAAAATAGAATTTGTCTCCTCTTTTTTCTATATAGTTGTTTATTTCTACTGCATTATTAGCATCATTATTGAATAAAATAGATGCTAGAGTTGCTTCAGTTATTAGAAGAGGAGTGTCTTCTGCTGCATTTAAGACATAGAATTCTCCTTTTTCCTTATATTCAAATTCAAAGTTTACAGGTTCGTAATGTATTTCATCAGTTCCATTAAATAAAGTTATTTTATTCTCTTCAAAATAGAAGGAATAAGGAATATCAAGATTGAGATCTATATCACACTTACAATCTTCTTCTTTTGAAGTACAAGTAGTTAGATTATTTGAAAGTGAGATTAAAGAGGTAATTGCGTCCTTATGAGTATCTGAAATAAATTCTTCAGTTTGTGATATATATAGAGTTTCTCCCTCTCTTTTGAAATACAATTCAAAAAGATTTCCTGGAGGAGTTTCAATAAACACTCCCTCTGGACATTCAGGATATCTCAAAGTAGGAGTATAGTCTTGCTCTGTAAAAGCATAACACTCTCCTCTTTTCTTACAATCATCATTATTTAAGAAACCAACATAACCAATTTTACAAAAACAAAGACAAGGGTACATTCCACAAGAATCAGGCATTTTCATATCATAACTTCCTTCCTCGCATTTAGCATCAAAATCAGAACCATGAAAACTAACAATTGTATATCCTTCAGGTATTGCTAGAACTTCATGAGAGGTTTCTCCGTTATTTAATTGAGATAGTTCTTCAGTAAACCTATCAAAACTATCATTCATTGCCTTGCTATTTAAGTAGAATTTTAATCCAATACCTCCAAGAATTATAAGTATTGTTACTCCAATTATTAGACCAACTGTAAAATTACTGGTTGGTTCAGAGCTCCCTCTTTTTGATAGTTTCATTGTGTTAGGTCTATGTTTTCAACAGGAGAAAAGATATTTGTTAGTAAAGTAGTTGTTTTTTCTAGAAATAATCCTATCTGTGATCTAAATATAATTACTACTATAATTAAAACTATGACTGCTATTATGAAAACAATTAGATAATTAATAGTTAGGTCTCCTCTTTTATTCATAGAAAATAATAAAGAAAAAGATTATTTAAATGTTTTTATTCATCTTGGTTACAAGTTTCAAAAGTTGCATCCATCATCTCATCACAAGAGTCATATTCTGCAGCTACATTTTCAGGAAAACTAGGGTTATCCCATGCAGATTCACTTCCTGCACTACAAGCTAATTTACAAGCACCCTCTGCAAGCGCAAATTCTTGTGTTCCAACTTCAATTACTTCTTCTTCTTGTCCAATTAGTTTTTGGATCCCTCCTGTGAAAATTAAAGCTATAACTATTAGCGCAATTAATGCTAAAGCTGCAATAATCACAAAATTAAGAGAAATATCAAGTCCTTTTTTATTCATACACTATCACCTCATGTTTAACTAATTGATAATTAGCTATCTTAATATTTAAGTTTTTCTATAGCTTCAACACATCTCTTTCTGTGCTATATAGTAATAAGGGTAGTCTCCAAAGTAAAATTTGGTGTCTTCACCTTCAATAACTATGTCTGGTTTAGCAAGTAATAAACCCCCTGCAGAGTTCCCTTCTTCATGACCAATTAATTCAGTAACAAAACAATAATTATTATTATCTAGTTTGATTATTGCTGGATAAGATGTATCATCAGATACTTTATTTTGTAATTCAGAGTATATTCCTGCATCTACAGCAGCTTTTAATTCTGCTAAATAAGACATTCCTTCTGATTCACTCCTTTTTGCTAACTCTATATATGCCCATTCTACATTGTCTGGGATTGAACCCCCACCATATAATCCAGCTAATTTATGATATCTTATTTGCATCGCAGTTTTTATTTTCCATCCTCCATCATATTTTACTTCATAATAAGCATCAGGAGTATCAAACCTTGCATATTTTAATCCCTCATTTATATCTACAAAAGTTATTGGTTCTTTAACTGTAGGTAGAGTACTTAAATGAGATAATTTAATCTTGTCAACAACTTTGAAATAATTTTCATTATCTTTTGTTGCTGCCCAATTACTATTTGAAAAAGCTAAATCAGTTTTTTCTTTTTCTGTTAAAAGGAATAATTCTGGAAACTGACAAACAAATTGATTTGTAGATTCTTGATATTTTAAAAGGCCAAAACTTTTTGAAGTAAACACTTCACTTGCTATAGGGACATCATCACTTCTAAAAGCAACAATATGTGCTGCATCTTGCTTGTTATAGATTCCAATGAATGAATCATCTGGAGGAGTTACATTTGATTTGAATGTACACCCACAATCTTCTGTATTTGAAACATCCCAACAATAAGTTATGTTGTTTACTAACGCATCAAAAGCTTCTTGTAGTTGAATCTCTTGTGCCGACTCTGGATCATGTGCTTTTTGGGCTATTGCAAGGGCTTCATCAAATTCTTGAGCAAGAGGTTCTGACTCTGTTGCAAGATGATCCTTAAATGCCATTATAACTATTACCATGACAACTATAACTATGAAAATCATTAGAGCTTTTACTGCTGTAGATACCCCTCCACTCTCTCCTTTTTTTATCTTCCAAATCCCCATTTTCCAAATCCCATTAGTGCATCAACTATTTTATCTTTTAATCCAGTTGTAAATATGATAATTAATACTAGAATAAGCATTGCAATTATTATTCCAGCTATGTATTCCCAGGCCAAGTCACCTTTTTTATTCAATAATACTTTCACTCTCTCCCCCTCCAATTGGAATTGAATATTCTAGGCAATATTTACCTGGTTCATCAGCTTTCATAAATTGAACTGAACCTTTTATCCCTTGATAGAGTAGCACACAAGGAATATTACAAATAGTTCCAGGAATTGCTAACTCTGCATATTTAGAAAGGAATCCCTTTGCTGTAAAATCAGGCATTGCAAATTCTTTTAATGTAAAAATATCAATATAGGGATCATCAGTAACAATTATTCTATCTCCTTGATCTGGATAGATCAACTTATCTCTGTCCCAATAATGGATGTAATATGTTTTTTCTTTTTTTAGTTTATGTTCTATTGCAATTTCATCAACTTGTCCATCAAAACATATTGTATTACCTTCTGTATTTTCTTCAATATATGCTAGATCAGAATCTTCTATTGGGCTTGAAGCACCACGATTATGCTCGGCCATGTAAACTAAAAATTCACCCAAGGATAAATCTTCCTCTAGTTCAAAATAATAAGAACTATAGACTGCAGCTTCAGTATTAGTAAAATCACATTTAGATTTGTGATACATCCAATATGTTGTCCTTAAGAGAGATGCTAATTCTTCACTCTCTTGTGTTAGAACATCTTCAACTTTTTCAGGCGTACAGAGATTTGGAGTAAATGTTGTAAATCCTCCACCACATTTCATTCCATTTGACATCCAACAGGCTGTTGAAGACATAAAAGAAACATTAAGGAAACTTCCTTTTGCTGCAATATAAATTAATAGAATTACAACAAGACCAATTACAGCTGCAATTATTATTGCTATTTGTTCAGGTGCAGCTGCCCCTCTTTTACGCAAGTAAACCATCTTTTAGTTTCCAAATGATTAATAGGATTATAACAATAAGGGCCATAACTGCAATTATTGTGACCATTGTTTTTGATGCCATTTTATATTTGTGCTACTGATCCAGCAAGTATTGTGAAGATCAAAATTGTTATTCCTGCAATAACTACATAAAGTATGGAACTTCTATATAAGTTTTTGCCAAGTGTATATTCCTCGTTAAGTTGATCTACTCCATTCTCGATAGCATTAGATAATATTGATAAAACAAAAATCATTTCAACTACATATAATCCAACTACTAATTGTAAAAAGAAAGGAGGGATTAAATTTTCCATTGGGAAGATGGCTGCAAGATCTGTTGCTCCTCCACCCATTAAACCTCCAGCATCATCTCCACCTCCAACCATACTTAGTGAAGAGGTTAATGTTGCAATAACAGTTGTTATCATTGAACCAATTCCCACTACAATCCCTGCAATTAATGGAGTTAGGAATGAAACTTGGGATTTCATAGAAGAAGAGATTTCTGATAATAAATCTCTTAACCTTTCTGCTACTTTATAGATTCTATCTAAATATTGTGCAATACTTATTAGAGCTCTTGATACTACATGTGGACCTTTTTGTGCAGATTCTACAAGAACTTTCATTGTACTTTCAATTAAAGATGATGGAAAAGCCAGAATTGCACCATTTTTTTCATTAAATATTGAGTCTTTTAGATTCATACCTAATTTTCTCATATTTGAATTAATTATAGTGAAAAATTTTCCAGTTGGTGTTCCATGAAGATTTTCAGCAACTTTACCAAATGCCATTTCAGCAGGCATTCCTCCACCCAATCTATTTCCAAGTTGGAAAATAGCTCCCCTAAATTCAGTTTCTAGTTTGTTTGTTTCTTCTCTTATTTTTATCAGTTTTTTTGATCTGATTGAGTAATACATACCTAAACCTACTCCCAAGGTTAATGGGAGAATTAAACTAAATAATGTTGCACCCAATCCAAAAGGACCAACTATCGTATTTGCTTCTGTTGTCCTATAATCTAAAAATTTAGCATTTGCTCCAAGGCTAATTTCAAATGCAGGATCTAAAAAATGTAATATCAATGGTGAGAAAGCCAATATAACTCCAATCAAAATTATAAAAATTGCAATATGTTTTGGATTAATTAGAATTTCTCCTGTTTTTGTTTTTAATTGTAAGAATCTTAATTTTTGATATTCTGGATTTTCTTCAGCAATGTTTGTTTGGTTATATCCTACTGGACGTTTAGATAATAAACTATAACCATAATAGAATACTGCTATTGGCAATAAAACATTATACACCAACATTAGTGAGAACCAACTTACCCCCAAGAAACTTCCAATTAATGGAAGAACAATTAAACCAAGAATTGGAAGAATAACTCCCAACATATGTAACATAGTTATTGGAGATCTTACATCTTGAGCAAAGTGAAGCATACTTTCATAAGTTCCTTCTAAAATAACATCTAATGATTTATCTAATAATTCTAATCTTCTTTTGTTATCTCCTTCATATAATGAAGATTCAATTAAATGGAAAGATTCTACGAAAGCTAGATTATGATCTCTCCATCCTTCAAGATAATGAGTTAGAGACTCTTGTATTGTTGAGTATTTGTTTGTTTCTGCGTCCCAATAAACTTTTCTTAGATCTAAGGCTAAGGGATTACCAATATGCTCACCTGCGAACTTTATAGCATGTTCTAAGTTTGATGTGTGTCTCATATAGATAACAATGTAAAGAATACACAAAACCATCTGATTTGAAGATTGTAATCTGTGTTTTTGTGCAAGATGATGGGGCATACTTGAAAGGGGAATTAAAGAGAATACTCCCATTCCCATTAAAATAATCACTAGCATAAAAGAGAAACTTCCAAAAGCAAATGTGATGAATCCAATCATAAAGGCAAGTAAAATAAATCCAAACATAACTAATATTGATAAGGTATATGCTTGTGCAGGAGTTATGCTTAAGTGTGCTACTTCAATGGATTCTGCTAATTTTTTCTTTTGTTCTTCTTTAGAAGGTGCAAGATTTATAATTGACCCTGCAAACTTACAGGCCCTTTCATAAAAGGTATTTTTTTGAAAGACAGCCTCTTCTCTAAATGTAGTATAATCTTTTGTAAATGTTCCTCTTGATGGAGTATCCATTGCTGATTGGTAGTTATCTGCTAATTTGGATCCATACTTATCTAGTATTTGCCTTGTCCGGGGGTCAATTCTCACCATCTTTTATAATTGTTTTAATCTTTCCCTTAACCATTCTTCAAATTTTTGTTTGATTAATTGAGTATCCAATCCACCCACTTCTTTTTTTACAGCATCAGTTAGTCTGTGCTGCATGTCATTAGCTTCAAGAGTGAACTCTGCTTCTAAAGCTTTTGGTTTTTTGGTTTTATCAGCATAATCCACAAGCATTGTTTTAAGATCTGTTCTAAGTAAAATATTATCCCATATTGCATCCCAATTTCCCACCCACTCTTTTACATTTGCACCAATTGCTTTGATTACCTCAGAATCTCCATTGATTAAATCTGGAGTTGGTTCTAATCTGTCAGTTTTTGCATTATATCTCATTAAATCTATGAACCCTCCCTCTGTTAATGGATCTTCTTCCCATCCTTTTCTTACTTCTGTTATAGAGGTTACTCTTCTCCATTTATGTAAACCATCTGCGCTTCGGATAGGATTACACATAACAATAATGTCTGTTGCCTTGAATGAAGTTTTTGGAACTTGTAAATCATTAACAACTCTATCAAAAATACCATA
>CAZAKS010000040.1:0-7634 GCA_964485975.1 Candidatus Woesearchaeota archaeon | reverse complement strand
GACTAGAGGGTATCAACCAACTAGAATGGGTAATGAAGATTTAATCATCGATGGTATTGGTGAGAGGATTGGACATTATATTCCTGTCTTTGGAGGAAGTCTTGGTTCTGATATGGATAATGTTTTCAAAAATATTCCATATGAGATTGTTACTTTCCATTCTGGAAAAATAATGAAAGATGGATTAGTAACTGCTTTTGCATGTACTGGATTAAGTTATGCCGGTTCTATTGCGCATGGAGCAAAACCATTGAATCACTTAGGGTATATCTCTAAGGTTACAGGTGGTGGCTTTGTTGTACAAGAGATTAATGAAACTCCAATTATTGATTGGTATGCAAAGAACATTGGAGTTACTAAAAAAGAATTTACTGACAAACTTTTATTTTATACACAGAAATATCCTCTGGGTTTCCCAGATGGTTATGGAAACATTGTTATGAGAGCAGGAGGAGTACCTCATCCTGAAGGACTTGCATACATTGCCCCCTTCAAAAGAAATACACCTATTTTTGTTATGAATCTTGAAGATAATAAACAATTGATGCAAGCTAATAAAGAATTAAGTGGTGATTTAAGTAAGCATGTAAAAATTAAAGAAGAACCTGCATTTAGGTTCCTTGTTTCTTGTTCTTCAAGAAGAAGAGTATTAGACAAGAAAAGTTATAGTAAGGAATTGAAACAATTAAGCAGTTTGTATAAAGCACCTTTGTTTGGTTTTTGTAGTTTTGGAGAGATTGGTTCAAAACCAGCTGAAACCTGTCATTTCCATCATTTGTGTACAAATGTGTTTAACATATACAATAGGTTGTTATCTAAATGAATGAATTGCCATATTATTTGAGAGGAAAAGGAACATTAGAAGATTTTCTTAGACGACAGAAGGATAAGCATGACATTGATCCAAGAGATATTCCAGTTCATTTAGCTGGGTCTCCTGAATGGGATCTTATGGATCCTAGTGAAAGAGATCTTATTTTGGGAGGAGTCTTAAGAAATGTTATTGGTACAGCTGTTGGAGAAGTCGAATATTATAGGGATCATCCATTATGGTCTCAAGTTAGACCTGAAACAATAGAATCTCTTGAACAATTGGATCAATTACCAGTAATTGTCAAAGATGATGTTGAGGGTTCTGGTGGCAATGGTGCTGATGGATTAAAAGGATTTAGAAAAGATTTGTTAAAAAATCCAAATTTGTTAGTTCCAAATAATATTAATAATTTAATTGCAAGACAGGAAAGAGCTAACCCTGATTATGAAGAGATTTTACATTGGTATGGTGGTCCAGATGTACTTCCAGATAGAATGTTGATTTTTGGTTCTGGAGCCAGTGAGGGAGATTCTACCTTTACAAAACTTTCTTATTTAACTGTAGAGATGGAAACTTGGGCTCTTGTAAGAGGTTTGTATATGAATGGTTTTAGAGAGGGCCAACACATTGCTTGTATGTATGCTCCTACACACAAGGGGGGATTACAATTACAAAGAGCTGCAGATATTATGAGTATGCCTTTTCATTCAAAGGAAGATATTTTTTCATGGATAAAACAACAAGGTAGAAAATATGCTACTGCTGTTTCTGAGTTTATAAAATCTAATGATAGAAAGGACTTTGATGCTGCAGATAGGGTTGCTGGAACTTTAAGAGAGGGCATTAGAGCTTATATTGCATATCATAATATTGCAATAATAGAAGCAGTACAACCTCTTGAAGAAGAAGGTGCAAGTGGTGCTAAAGGTATGGGCTTGTCTTTTATGAACATTTTCAGAGAGGATCCACAAGGATTCAATGAGGTTCAACATGCTTTTTTAACTGGGTATACTGTGCCGGCATTTGCTTATAAAGAATTGCAAGAGGCAGGTATTGTAGTTTCAACAACTTGGGGATCTACTGAAGCTATGGCTTTGGCTACTTCAGGACATATTTTTCCAGGGAATGTTAATAATTTAACTGCCTTGCATTTTCCTACTGCTGGTTTAGTTTTTAGATATTTGGATCCAGGTGTTGAGAGGGTGGATGTTGGAGAAGAAGGAATTATGGAAATTTTTAGTTTACATGGTGGAGGTTCTATGTATCTAGGTAATGCAATGGATTTAACAACAAGAACTGATAATGGGTATTTAGATATTCATAGATTTCCAAGTAGTAAAGGTGTTGTGGGAGGTAATTCATGTGCTGCTGATGCACTGAGTGTTTAAAATGGAATTAGGACATATAATTGGAGGAAAAAGAGTTAGGGCAAGAGATAGCAATTTTGAAGTAGTTAGTCCTTTTGAAAATCGAGGCTACTCTGTGGAATTTGACCTTCCAAGATTTCCAGGTGTTATTAGGCGTATGTTAAATCAAGCTATGGATAATTCTGAAATACCTTCTGTTGAAACTAGATCGGATATTTTAGATGCTCTTACTTGTTATGGGGCTTCTGAATCAGTTTTGCAAGCATATGCTGCAATGACTGGAAAACCAGTCTCCTGGGTAGCCAATAGACTACAAGATGGATTGGAAATGGTGGAGAGATTAAAAACTACTCAAGATATGAATGGTAGAGGGAAAACATCTTTTGTTTCCTTACCACCTAATGATCCTATGGAGCCTTTATTTTTCTTGGCCCATGCTGTTTTAGCTGGATCTCCAACTACAATAAAAGTAAGTAGTAGAGAACCATTGTTAACTTATGATATTATTACTCAAACTTTGCGTAGGACTCCAGATATTGGAAAGTTTATACATGTTATTTATGGAGATACTGAAAGAGAATCTCCAGAATTATTGAATGCTATGGAAAGAGTTCAATGTCCTATTCTTATGGGTGCTACTGATTTGAGATTGGAACATAAAATAGAATTCCATGCAGATAGATCTAGAGCACTGGTTTTAGATGTAGAGGCAGCAATACCTTATTTAAGAGATTCTATTATGGCTCCTGATTCTTGTTTGGCTGCAAGAAATTATATTGTTGTAGGTGAAGAACAATATGAAAGATTGGCAGCTGCTATTAGGGCAGAGTATGCTGGATTGGTTCATGGAAACATCTTAGAAGAAGAAACAACTGGTAGCTTATTTGAAAGAGAGGTTATGAGAGATGCAAAAGATAGAGTAAATATGGGTAGAATGTGGGGAAATACTCAACTTATATATCCCGATAGTGGCAAGTTAGGGATTGAAGATTTTGAAAGAGGAGTTATATTAAAATTAAATACTGGCGCTTTTAATGTTAAACCAAATCCAATCTTTTGGAGACCTGTTCCAGAAGCATATGTTACAGCAATAACTGTTTTTGAAACTGTAGATGCAGCAATAGAAGGATTAAGAAAAGCTCAGATGGCAATGATGGCAGATACAGATGGCCGATATACTAAACATATGGCTGGAAGTGTTTTTGCAAGAGAAGATCAATTAAATGGTGGGAAAATAGAGAAAAGATTTGGTGGATTAGTTTATCATTTACATGTTAATCAGTCTCCTATGTATGTAGAGGGAGCGGAACATCAAGGCATTGTAATGCAAAGAGAATTAAGAGGTGTTAGAGGATGAATACAAAACATATTTTCATATCAGCTCTAGATATAAATGAGCAATTACCTTTTGTAATAAAGACAAAAAAGAATTTACAAGATAATTTTAAAGAGCAAGATAGAGCAAAGAAAGAGCTTGAAAAGTTTGTTAACTTGCTTGAGAAAAATTTTAAAGAAGATATATCTTATTTGGGAATGGATGTAATTGGTGAGAAATCTTATGAAAGGTTTATGTTTAAGAAATCAGGATTTTTTGAAATCATGGTAGAAGCTCCTGTTGCACTTACTGCACATTTTCCACAAAGAAAAAGAGCGGAACAATTTTGTGAAGCCTTAAAACTAACAATGAAAAAGATATTACCTAAAGGCCCACAAACCGATATGTTCTTAGACTCTCTAGAAGTTAATGATGAGCAAGATCAATCTCTGGGTGTTGATGATTGGAATAAAATAAAAGATATAAGAAATTAATCTAGAACTTGCATTCCTTTTTTTGTTATATTCATAGGTACAGGCCCTTTAGTATGGTTTGTTCTTCTCATTTTTAGAACTCTAATAGCTCGATCACCTTCTCCACCAATACCAGAGTTGTGTACTGTGATTATACTGTCTGCTATGAACTCTATAATTCCATCTCTACTTAATGATCCTCCACCGGAAGATATATCCAATGGTGCTTCACCTGGTATTTCTGATGTTAATAAGACTGTACAACCCATACTTTTTAAGAAGTCTGCTAGTTTGTAAAATTCTTTTCTAATTCTATATGCATCTTCTTTAAACATCATTGCGAATACAGAAATAGAATCTATTACTACTCTAGTTATTTTGTTTCCTTTTATGATTTCGGATATCTTCATTTGAAGATTTGGTTCTTCCATGGGTTTACAAGTAAAGAAAAAACATTTTTCTTGTTTCTCCAGTTTTCTAAAATCCCAACCAAAAACCATTGCATCCCCCATTAAATTATCAAATTCTTCTTCAAAAGAAATAAACAGACCTTTTTGATCTACTTTTACACCCTCTAATAAAAATTGCATAGCTAATATTGTCTTTCCAGTTCCAGGACCCCCAGAAACTAAATTTAGTGAGTTTTTTACAAACCCCCCATCTATCATTTTATCGAAACCTGGAATATTTGTAGGTACTCTTTCAACTTTTCCCATTTTTTTTCACCTCATTGTAAAAAAATTCATCATTTGGATCATTCATATAAACAGAAAGACCTTCTTTAGTTATTCTTAATGGAAAATTTCCTTCCTTGAAATCACTTCCCCTTAATTTTACTATTTCTAAATATCTTTTATTTAAATTTAGATCTTTTTTATAATCTCTTTTTAGTACAACAACACCATCAGCTATAAATTCTTCAAAACCAAACCAACTTAATTTTTGACTATGTTCAGGAAGTTCACAAGTCATCACAACTGTACAGCCAACTTGTTGTAGAGCATAATTTAATTCATAAAGTACGTTTCTTCTTTCTTTATCTGTATCAAACAACATAAGGAATAGGTTGATTGAGTCAATAACCACCCTTTTTGCACCAATTTCTTCAACCACCTCTAGAATTTCTTCAATTATATCTTCAGCGCTTGCTTTTCTTTTTTCTTTTAGTTTTTGTATTCCAACTAAATTTCCACCCAAAACCCTTAACTTATCTTGATCTTCTAGTTTTTTAAAATCTATTCCTATTTCTTTTAAATCACCAAATAATTTTTCTTTATCTTGTTCAAAAGAAATGTAAACACCCCCACCATTATTAATAAAATGTGATGCGAAAATTGTTTTTCCTGTACCACAATTTCCAGTAACTAGAATACTCTTTCTCTCGGGAAATCCACCAAATAAGAGTTTATCAACACCCCTTACTCCAACACTTACTTTTTTCATTTAAAGATCCTCTTTTTTCTTTTTAATTTATCTTTTACACCTAAAAATGTAACCCCTGCTACAAACCCAATGGTATGAAATATGGGTTGTTCCAAACCAGTACCATACTTAATGCAGTAAACGAAATTTAAAAAGATTACTATTCCTATTAAACCCCAAGTTATGTATAATGGCACATATTCTTTACCTCTTATTGTTAACCCTCCATACAAAGCATAAAGTCCTAAGGATGCACCAACTATAATCACAGAAGGTAAAATTAGTCCAACAACAAATGCTACTAACACTGAAGAACCCATGAAAAGGTATGCTGTATCCTTTGTACTTAATTTAAACTCTAACATTAAGAGAGAGACTATGAATAAAGCCACAACATTTTCAATTAAATGTGCGCTAGTGGCATGAGTTAGTGGAAAGGTTAGAATTCTCCATACTTCTCCACCAAAGAATTGTTCTCCTGAAAATCCTAGTAAATTAACTGCACTAGGCAATGCTACAAATATAGCTACAATTGTAACAAGAAAAGTTAATAAGATGATTACTAATTTTTTAATACTAATCACCCCTTAGAATTCTTTTTCTTAGTCTTTTTTTTACTATTCTTGTGTATATAAGAAAAATAGTCCCTAATGCTGAGGTTCCTAACCCTACTCCTAACATAAATACTTCATTCATTTTTTAACCTCTTTTTTAATAAAAAATGTGAAAATATTAAAACTGCAATAATTAGCATTAATATTCCAATGAATCCTATTTCTAAAGTTACGACCCCTTCATCTGAAACATATAAATTTGTTAGTTGATCTCCTAAAACTACAGAATCAGCTAATATTTCTGTTTTCAGTTGATAGTCTCCTGCTTCAAATGAACCATATTGATATTCAAATGTTTCATAATCTCCTGGATGTATTCTCTCTGTACTTGTTTGTGTTTCTCTTCCTTCTATTGTTCCAGTTACAGATAGTTCTAGAACACTCTCACCAGTATTTTCAACAATTGTTGTGACAAATACTTCCTCATTTTTTACATATACTCCAGTTCCTAAAATTGATGCTTTTTTAATCATTTGTCCATCTTTGTAAACTTTGAAAAATGCTGTTTCTTTTTTTCTTAAATCTCCTACTTGAACGTACACTTCAGACATATAATCTCCAGATTCAAGTTCTGGAGCAAATCCATATTTTATCTCTTGAGTTTCAAAAGCATACATTTTTCCACTAAATCTCTTTTCTGTTATGTAATTTCCTTCTAAATCTGATATGAACATATCTATTTCTAGGTCTTCTTCTTTATTTCCCTTATTTTCTATCTCTAACAAGAAATCAAGTTGGTTTGTTTCTTCAAAGTCATAAATTTCAAAGTCCTTAATTGTAAAACTATTCTCTTCTTTTTCATCTATATGAATTAATACATCTAAATTAGATATTACTTGGCTGGAAAGAATAGAATCTTTTTCAAAATCTTGAACAGATGTTACTGAGAATCTTAATCTGTAAGTACCTTGTTCAATATCTTCAGGTACTACAATCTTGTAAGGGATCTTATTATCTACATTTGGAACAAAAACATATTCAGTATCTTCAAGTATTACCCAATCTGCAACCTCTCCAGAAACATCAACAACCTCTTTGATTATTCCTTCTCCTTCTACATTAACTAATAGCTCCCCCTTTATTGTATTTCCAGGTAATGTGTCTTGATATTCTATAGCACCCCCATAGCTGTTTACTACAAATCCAGTAAATCCATCTAAGAACGAAAGGCCCACTATTAAGACAAGAATTATACTAAAGGCTATAACAATCCTCTTTTCAAAATTCATATTTATACTAACTATTTAAATAAATATAAAGCTTTCGAAAATCAAAAAGATTTTAAATAAGGTCTTATTTATATTAGAGATGATTGAACTAATTAAAAGCAAGTTAGAAGGTATTCCTCCTGATTCTGTTATCTTAACAATTATTCCAAC
The DNA here is from genome assembly GCA_964485975.1 of Candidatus Woesearchaeota archaeon. GTDB lineage: Archaea > Nanobdellota > Nanobdellia > SCGC-AAA011-G17 > GW2011-AR17 > JABHZQ01. The sequence continues at coordinate 250 of CAZAKS010000040.1, read as the reverse complement.
TGAACATTACCAAGAGATTAATATGTTTATGGTTAAACATTGGTTAGAAATCAATCCAGGACATAGAGGAACTTATATTTCTTTGAATAGGCCGTTTAATAATTTAGTATCTACTTTACAAAGAAAAGAAGTTGATACTTCTAGATTATTTTTTGTTGATTGTGTTACAAAAAGAGAAGAGGCAGATGTAGGGAATTGTATTTTTATTGGTACTGAGAATAGTTTAACTAGGTTAGGTATTGCTTTGAGT
>CAZAKS010000039.1:0-7723 GCA_964485975.1 Candidatus Woesearchaeota archaeon | reverse complement strand
GAGTGGCGCCGGTAGTTGTTACATCATCTATAAGGATGATGTTTTTTTTATTTATGAAGAGGATACTGTTTTTGGGGCTATTTGTTGTATTGTTTATGTCTATGGTTAGTGCGGGATATAGTACTGATATTGATTTTTCTCAAGAAGATACTGTTGGTGTGGTTATGGGTATTGGTGATGAAGTACGATTTGAGTTGTATGATGATACACATTCTATTTATTTAGAAGCTATTGTAGTCTCTGATAGTTGGGCTAAATTTAGGATTGCTCCTTTTTTGAGTGAGAGTAGTGAAACTTCTCCTGGTTTTGTTACTTTGGATTCTGTGGCTAAGGTGGATTTGGATAGGGATGGTGTTACTGATTTGAATGTTGCTTTATATTCTATTGAATCTGAACAAGTGACTCTTTTATTTCAGATTGCAGATCAGGAACAAGAGATTACAGGTAATGTAGGTGTTGTAGATGATGTGGATGGAGATAAAAGTAAGTATTTGATTATTATTGGTGTACTTATTGGAATTTTGATTCTAGTTTTGATTTTTGTTAACCTTGGTTCTAGTGAAAAAGAAGATGAAATTAAGGAAGAGCCTAAAGAAGTAGCTGAATCATCTTAAGAAACTTTTAAATACATAATTTCTTTTGTAATTTATATGGGTTTGATTGCTAATGTAGAAAAGAAGAAAAAAGCAGTGAGAAAACTAGAAAAAAAGGATATTTCTAAGGTGGATTCTAAAGTTAAACAAGATAGTCTTGATAGTTTTAAGAAGAGGGAGAAGAAGATATTAAAGAAGGTTGAGAAAAGAGTAAAACTTCAAGATACCAAACCTAAGGAAAAAACTGAAGTGAGTCCTAAGGTTGAGGAATTAAAGAAAAAGGATGAAGCTAAATTAGAAGAAGTTAAGGAGAAGGTTGCTGATGAGAATGGGTTGGTGGAATTATTAGTTGATGGGAATCTTACTTTGATACAACCTTTACAGAGGAAAGAAGAGCAAGGATTGTTTATTAAAAATCAACAAGTATTTTTCCATGAAGGTGGAGATTGTTGTTGTATGGATATTTCTTTTTATTGAATAGACTTTAATAAAACTTATAAATAGAATTGATAGTGAAGGGTTATGCCAAAAAAAGCTTTGATTACTGGAATTACTGGACAAGATGGAGGTTATTTGGCAGAGTTGTTGCTTTCTAAGGGTTATGAAGTGTATGGTGCTATTAGAAGGTTAAGTGTTCCAAATACAAAGAATGTGGAACATATTAAAGATAGAATTACTTTTGTTGATATGGATCTACATGATCAAAACTCTATATTAAATGCTATAAGAAAGGTTAATCCTGATGAAGTTTATAATTTAGCGGCTCAAAGTTTTGTTCCTACTTCTTGGGACCAGAAATTATTGACTGGTGATGTTAATGGTTTAGGTGTTACAAGGATATTAGATTCTATTTTAGCTGTTAATCCTAAGATAAGGTTTTATCAAGCTTCTACTTCTGAGATGTTTGGTAAGGTACAAGAGGTTCCCCAGAAAGAAGATACACCTTTTTATCCAAGGAGTCCATATGGTGTTGCTAAAGTTTATGCTTATTGGATGACTGTTAATTTTAGAGAGAGTTATGATATGTTTGCTTGTAATGGTATATTGTTTAATCATGAAGGTCCAAGAAGAGGTGAGGAGTTTGTTACAAGGAAGATCTCTAAGACTGTTGCAGAGATTAAGAAAGGCAAGAAGAATGTTCTTGTGTTAGGTAATCTTAATGCTAAAAGGGATTGGGGTTATGTTGGAGATTATGTTGAAGCTATGTGGTTAATGTTGCAGCAGGAAAAAGCTGAAGATTATGTTATTGCAACTGGTGAGACTCACACAGTTAGAGAGTTTGTTGATGCTGCTTTTAATGCTTTAGGTATTACTTATACTGAAGTTGATTTACATGATAGAAGTGTAATAGAAGCTGATCAAGAGATTGAAAGGTTAAAAACACAGGAAGGAGTTTATGTTGTTATGCATCCAAGATTTTTTAGACCGGCAGAGGTGGATTTGTTAGTTGGAGATCCAACAAAAGCTAAGGAGCAAATGGGATGGGTGAGAAAGGTTTCTTTTAATGAATTGGTTGGGATGATGGTTAGGGCTGATTTAGAGAAGATTCAATAAACAAGCATGTTCTGTTGATTCTACAACTTCTAGGCCACAAGCTTTTAGAGCATCACAGTTTTGGACATAACTTATTACATAGTTTGTTTCAAAGTATTCTAATTCTTCTATATATTCATCACAAGTTAATCCTAGATAAGTAATATCATTTAATCTTTCTAAATATTCAGAGTCTATTTCATTACTTGAGTATCCATTAGGTGTAGATAGATCATAATAGATTGGAGCATAGGAATAGATTGCTAGAATCCTACAGCCTGGAAGTTTACAACATCCTTCATCTTCACATTGATTGATAATAAACTTTTCATCTGTTGGGATTAAAGGGAGTAAGGTTAAAGTTTCCTCTGTAATCTCATCGTAGCTGTCAGCATACCAAGGAGTATGGTATAATGAAACTCCAATTGATAGAATAGGTACTAATAATAATCCTATTAAGATTAAAATCTTAGATAATTTTTTTATTTTTTTGAAGTTGATGAATAAAAAGTAGAATACTACAAAAAATAGGAAGAATTGAGTATAAGGATCTGGATAGATTAATTGTAATCCTGGAATAAATGGAGTTATTCTAAAAAATACTAATAGACTTAGGATAAATATAGGTAAAAAGAAAATGATTTCTCTTTTTTTATTCTTTCCTTTTACATACCAGAAGAAAACAATCCATAATACAATTGGAACTATGAATGAAACAATATTGGTTAAGAACCAAGTTCCAGATAGTTCCCAGAATCTTCCACCGACGATAACTTCGGTAGCAGTTGATTGTAAACTACTTATTAAATATGGGATCCACCAGAATGCAGAGGCTAATAAGCCTAAGAAAATAGAACCTATAATAATAAATCTTTCTCTCCAAGATTTAACTAATAATAGAGATAACAATAATATATGAAATAGGATAGTAACCATTGGATGACCCAACATTAGCAGGAAATAGAAGGGAATGAAGAGTAAAAACTTCCAATCTAGTTTGTGGTCTTTGTACCAAAATAACATAAAAGCTAGAATTAAGAATACAACCCAACTGATAAGTTCAGTAACTCTACCCAATCTTATAAAGTTTCCAATGGCAACAGGGTTTGCAAATAGGAATAAGAAGAATACAATTCTTTTTGCAATTGATAGTTTGAATAATTTTCCAAATAAGAAAATAATGATAAAGGATAATACAAAAAGAGAGATTACAGAAAAGTAAGTACTATGTAAGATATTATTGAAAGCAGAGAAAAATAAATCAGTGTATGTATACCACAAAGGAGTATAGGCTTCAAATAAAACATATCCATTATACCAATATCCACAGAGATTATGGAATCCGCATTCACCAAGGAAATATAATTGGGCCATGTGAGAACTATAATCGTTTGAGAAATCTAATGGGAAAAAAGATAACATTTTAGCCTGATCAATTAATCTAATAAAGAAATATATTCCTATTGCAATAATTGACAAAAATAGCCAAGAATCTGGTATTCCCTTCTTATTCATGGATCTTGAGACAAAACTTCCTTTTTAAAACTTTATGGAGTAGCTATTTAAATGAATAGAAGAAAGGTTAGAAAACTATTTAAAAAGAATATTAAAAAAGATAATAATGTTGATTATAATTACAATTCCAGCCTATAATGAAGAGGAGACTCTTTCTTCAGTAATCAAAGAAATAAATATGGTTATGAAGAAGACAAAGTATGTCTATAAAGTAATGGTTCTAGACGATGGTTCTGATGATGATACTATTAAAGTGGCAAAAAAAGCAGGAGCTATTGTTTATTCTAATTCAAGAAATAGGGGATTGGCTGAGACCTTTAAACATGAGGTAAGAAGGTGTTTAGATTTGAATGCAGATATTATAGTTCATACAGATGCAGATGGACAGTATCCAGCTGAATATATTCCTGTGATGTTAAAAGAGATAGCAAATGGAAATGATTTAATTTTAGGGAGTAGATTTGCTGGAGAGATTGAAGATATGCCTTGTCTTAAGAAATGGGGTAATATTGCATTTGCAAAGGTTTTTTCTCAATTAACTAAAACTAAGATTACTGATTCTACCACTGGTTTTAGGGCTTTTACAAAAGATGTAGCAAAGGAGATAGAATTGAATACTGATTTTACTTATACTCATGAACAGTTGTTGAAAGCTTCTAGGTTGAAGTTTAGGATTAAGGAGATTCCTATTTATGCGAGAAAAACTAGGGAGAGTAAGTTGATGAAGGGACCTATTGATTATGCTATAAAGGCTTGGATTAATTTGTTTAGGATTCAAAGAGATTAAAATCCTCTTGGTTTTTTTGGTAAGATGGGGATTGTTTTTTTGACTGTTGGTGTATTATTGGGTCTTTGGATTGTTCAGACTTTTTTATTGACTGGACAGACTGGAGGGATACCAAGAACTATTCTTTCTGTTCTTTTATTATTGACTGGGGTACAGATTATTTTCTTTGGGTTCCTAGCCGAGATGCAAAAGAAATAAAAAGGAACATCTAATTAAGAAATCTATGAAAATAGCCATAATTGGGCCTACATGTCCATATAGGGGTGGAATCTCACATTATAATACAGTATTTTGCCAAAATTTGGCTGAAAAACATGAGATTGATGCAATTTCTTTTAAGAGACTCTATCCTAAAAAACTGTTTCCTGGAAGAGATCAAAGGGATTTGAATAGTAAAGAGAAGATTAGTGTTCATGCTACTGAATTGGTAGATAGTATTAATCCAATTACTTGGTTTAAGACTGCTAAAAGGGTAAAAAAGTTTAATCCTGATGTTGTTTTGATGTATTGGTGGACTCCTTATTTTACATTTAATTTTTTAACTATTAGTTATTTAGTTAGGAAATGGACTAAGAGTAAGATTGTGTTTTTATGTCATAATGTGGCTCCGCATGATGCAAGATTTGTGGATAGAATTCTTACTAAAATTGGTTTGTCTCAAGCAAATAAGTTTATTGTTCATGCAAATGCTGAAAAAGAATTGTTGTTGGATATCTTTCCTGATGCTAAGGTTGTTAAGAATGTGCATCCTACTTATGAAGTGTTTAAGTCCAAAGATAAGAAAAAAGATTTGGGTTTGAAATTAAGAGAGAAAGTGTTGTTGTTCTTTGGATTTGTTAGAGAATATAAGGGATTGAAATATTTGTTGAAAGCTTTGCCTAAGATTTTAGAGAAGTATCCAGAGTTAGATTTGTTAATTGTTGGTGAATTTTGGGATGAGAAGAAAGAGTATACTGATTTGATTAAGAAGTTAGGAGTTGAGGATCATGTTAAGATAATTGACGATTATGTTCCTAATGAAGAGGTTGGAAGTTATTTTGCAGTAAGTGATGTTTGTGTTTTGCCTTATGTTAGTGCTACTAATTCAGGGATTATCCAAACTTCTTTTGGGTTTAAGAAACCTGTGATTGTAACAAATGTTGGAGGGTTACCTGAAGTTGTTCTTGATGGTCAAACTGGATTTATTATTCCATCTAAGAGTCCTGAGGCTATTGTTAAATCGGTTGTAAGGTTTTATGAGGAAGGGAAGAGTGAAGAGTTTAAGAAAGGTATTGAAGAGGATAAGGATAGGTTTTCATGGGATAGAATGAGAGAGGTTCTGGAGAGGTTGACAGAATGAGTGAGATAAGTAAAGTTGGAGTTATTGAAGCGGATTATACTAATGTAGTTTCTAAGGTTAAGGAAGTATTAGATTTGATTGGCTATAAACCTGAGAAGAAAAAAATATTATTGAAGCCAAATATAGTGAGTCCAAGAGATAAAGATTCTCCTGTGATAACAAATCCTAAAGTTATTGAGGCTTTGATTATTTATTTTAAAGAGTTTGCAGATGAGATTGTGATTGGAGAGGGTTCTGTTGCTGGAACTCCAAGTACTTTGTGTTTTAAGGCTGCTAGTTATGAAGAATTAGCTAAGAAACATGATGTGAAGCTATTGGATTTTAATGAGTGTGAAAGAGTTCCTGTTGAATGGGAATTTGGTACTTTGATGATCCCTAAGATTTTGGAAACACACGAATATGTTAATGTTGCTAAAATGAAAACCCACATTCAAACTACTGCAAGTTTGGCTATGAAGAATCAGAAAGGGATTTTGTCTCCTGCTGATAAAAAGATATTCCATAAATCTGGTAAGTTGATTGATAGAATAAAAGAGTTGAATGAAGTGGTGAAGCCAGATCTCAATGTTATGGATGCGATTGCTTGTATAGAAGGTAATGGTCCTGGTGCTGAGGGGAATACAGTTATTTTGAATAGGATTATGGCTTCTGAGGATATCTTGGCAATGGATAATGCAGCATTAGAGATAATGGGTATCCCAGTCGATAAAGTAAAGTATATGACTAAAAAAGAATTTGAGATAGTGGGGTTTAAGGGAGTTCCTAAAAAGTTTAGATTACCTGATGAATATTATTCTAGGATGAATTTGAGAATGTGGTTTAATGATTCTTGCTCAGGTTGTAATATTAATATCTTTAAATCAATAAAAGGACTTAAAAAACATCCTTTCCAAGCTATTAAATTTTTATATAATATTACTGTGAATAAGACAAATGTTGTTGCTGGTCCTAAACATGATAAGATGCCTAAAGAAGGAAGGATTATTTGTGTTGGGAATTGTACAAAAGCAATAGCAGAAAGGGAAGGATATACTTTTATAGCTGGTTGTCCCCCAGAGTGTAAAAAAATAAGAGAAAAACTATGAAGAATAATGATATTAAGAAAACAAAGTATCTCAAGGCTCTTGGTAGTTGTTTATTACTTAAGACAGGGAAAAGAATTCCAATTAAAGTAGGACATTTGATTACTTATAGGTGTAATTTGAAATGTAGTTTTTGTTATAATAAAACTCAGACTGGAAAGAATAAAGAGTTGACTACAGAAGAGGTAAAAGATATGATGACTGAGTTTGCTAAGATGGGAACTCAGATATGGAAGATTGGTGGGGGTGAGCCATTAGTTAGGCCAGATATAAAAGAGATAATTGATCATGGGAAAAAATTAGGGTTTGTGATTAATATTGATACTAATGGAACTTTGGTTAAAGCTAATCTAGAAAAATTAAGAAATCTGAATAATGTAAGTATTAGTTTGGATGGTCCTAAAGAGATTCATGATAAGATTAGGGGGGAAGGAGTGTTTGATAAGGTTGATGAGGCAATAGATTTGTTACGATCTATTGGTATAAGGACCCATCTTACTTCTGTTATTTGTGATGAGAATATTGATCATATTGAAGATATTGCGAAGTATGCTAAAGAGAAGGATTGTTATTTGAGATTACAGCCAGTTGTTCCAATTAATGATGAAGCTAAAGAGAAAACAGCAAAAGAACTGATTGAGAAGAATACATTTAGAAAGATTCTTGAATTGAAAAAAACAAATCCCTTGATAGCAAATTCTGATTTTGATTTACTTAGGATGGAAAAGTATTACAAAGGAGAAATAAAAAGATATCAAAAGAAGTGTTTGGCTGGAAAGATGTATTGTGTTATATCTCCAGAAGGTAATGTTTCCCCTTGTTTGTTAAGATTAACAGAAGAATGGCCAAAAGGTACTGATTCAAACTTTACAAA
>CAZAKS010000038.1:0-7738 GCA_964485975.1 Candidatus Woesearchaeota archaeon | reverse complement strand
TACTTTTAAGATCTGTACATTATATTAGTTTTTATTTTTTATTGTATACAACGGTTATTATACGAAAATCTCTGATTTGTGTATATATAAGGTTTAAATCTAAAGAATTCAAAATACCTAAATTTATTTCTTTATTTTATGGAAGATTTTTATGTTTTACAAGTTAGGACTTATAAGCACCTTAAGAAGAGTAAGAAGTATGGATTTAGTTTATTTAATGAAGAAAGAGCTCTTTAGAAGAGGTTATAGCCCTAGAACTCTTGACTCTTATGCTAACTCTGTTTCAAACTTTTTAAAAAAATGTAAAAAAGATCCTAAAAAAGTTACAAAGAAAGATGTTAGAGAATATTTGTACTACTTAGCAGAAAGAGGAATGGCAAGGAGTACTTTAAATCTAAATCTTCAAGCTTTAAAGTTTGCTTTGATTAATATTTTAGGGAAAAGATTTATTTTAAGTCTACCTGGATCTAAAAAAGCTACAAGATTACCTATTGTTCTTTCTAAAAAAGAAGTCTCGAGAATCTTTGAAGCTATTAAAAATAAAAAACATCGATTGATGATTAAGTTGATGTATTCTGCTGGATTAAGAGTTTCTGAATTGGTAAAATTAAAAGTTGAACATATTGATTTGGTGAAAAGAGGAAAAGGAAATAAGGATCGAATGTTTATTATAGCAGAGAGTATTAAAGATAATCTAAATGAAGTAATGGATAAAAGTTATTTATTCAAAGGAAGAAGAGGACATATTTCTGTGAGAACAATTCAACAGATTGTAAAGAAAGCAACTATGAAAGCAAGAATAAGGAAAAGAGTTAGTTGTCATACTTTTAGACATTCTTTTGCTACTCATTTGATTGAGGATGGTTATCCAATAACAACTGTGCAAGTTTTATTAGGACATAAATCAGTTGAAACTACAATGGTTTATGTGCATATTGCTAGACCTTCTATGTTAGATGTTAAAAGTCCTTTGGATCTAGAATAATTATTCTTATAAGTAATTTTAAATTAGTTTTAAAGATGTATTTTAATGTTAGAATTAATCCTTTGATTGAAGGAAGTAGTGATGCAATTGTTGTTGATAATTTTCATCCAAGCTGGAGAGAAGGTGCAAGGAAGCTTCTTGAAGGGAGAATTGTTTCTATTATGGAAGAATATGCTGGAAAAGTTGAGCAGCTATCTGGTGTGCCTTTAGTATTAGAGTTTTCTGATGAGGGTTTGTGTTCTATATTAACACCTCAGAGAGGAGGGTTGCATTTAGAAAATGAAAGATATAGGTCTCATAATCTTAGTAGTTTTTTAGAGGTTGCAGCTGTACATTTTGTTATTTCTGAATATTTGCATTGGTTGAAGTTTGTGACTTCTTGAAGAGGGCTAATGTTGCTGCTAATAATATAAATAACATTGAGAAAAATTCATGACTATCAAATCCCAAACCACTGTCTGTTTGCAATAATAAGTCATGGACATCAAAAAAGTATACATGTATTCTAAAGTGGTCTAAGAATAATAATATAGAGAGTGAGAGAAGTATTATGATAGCAATATTGATTTTTTTCATTTTAATTAAGTATGGGATTAAATATAAAAAATTTTCTTATAGAAAGCTATATAAATAAGGTTTATAACAAAAATAGTGGTCAAAGCTTGGGTTAAACTTAATAGATAGTATTTGTTTTATTTTTCTATGGAAATTAGTTGGGAAAAAGAACTGGAAATTGCTGAAGCTTATGCAGAGAGTAAAGATTGTCCTGAGAGTTATATGGAAAGATGTCTGAAAAAAGTTTTTGAAAAGGCTAAGAAAGAAGGTATTGATATTTCTGATAAAGTTGAAAGGATTAGGAAGATTTGGAATGAATGATTACAATTTTCCATCAATAAATCTATCTACAATTCTTGTAGTAGCATAATCACCTACTAAAGCTCCTGTCATTGTTGCTAGAGCTAATCCACCTCTAGACTCTGTTGAGGTTATTAAATAAAGTCCAGTAAAAAGGGAACCTCCTGGAAGCCAATATTCTCTTTTTCCTTCTTCTACTCTTTTCGTAGGGAAAAAACTTTGAAAAACTCTAACTCCTAAACCCATTACAGCTCCTCCAGCAAAAGCTACTGCTGGTTGAACTAATGGATAATTCGCAACAAGTTCTTGTAAGTCTACCATAATTAAAATTTTTAAGAAGAGGTTTATAAAACTTACTCTTTAGTAAACTCATCAAGAGGAATAGCTATCTTTGACTCATCTTTTAATAGTCCTCTATTCTTAAGATACTCTTTTGCTAGAACATAGAATAATAATCCTAATGATTTTTTACCTTTGTTATTACAAGGGATAATTAAATCAACATAGTTTGCTTCGTTGTTAGTATCACAACAAGCAATTATTGGAATACCAATTTTAAAAGCATCTCTTACTGCATTCTTGTCAGGCCAAGGATCTGCTACTAAAACTATTTTAGTTTCTTTAAAATCTTCTAATTGAGAATTTGTCATCAGTCCAGGTCTATACCTTCCTGCAATAACATTAATATCAGTAAGTTTTGAGAATAATTTAACTGCATTCCAACCATTCTCTCTTCTACAAACAACTAGAATGTCTTCTGGATTAAACTGAGATAGGAATCTAGCTGCTAGACCAATTCTTTCATCAATCTTTTTAACATTAAGAACAGCCAAACCATCTGACCTTACTTTATAGATAAATGGTTCCATATACTTAGTTCTAAACTTTGTACCAATGTGGAGACCTACCTTTAGGTAATTGTCCAATGGTGTTAGGAATTCATCTTCAGTCATAGGGATTAGAGAAAAATTAAGGGTTTATAAAGGTTTCTGCCTGTTATCAATCTTTTAAAACTTGTAGTACCATTGTAAAGGTTGGTCCAGCTACTATTGGACTTTGAAATCTATATTTATAGCCAAATCTATCTCTATTTTCATCAATATAATGTTTGAATTCAGCAAGGTTGAAATCTCCTTCATTTATTTTAAAGTAGTTGATAAGTTCTTTTATTAGAACTCCCATGTAAGTGTCTCCTTGGTCTGTTATTTCTATTGCTCCATTTGTTACTTCTCTCACTCTTTGTTCATATGCTGGTTTTTCTGCTTTTGTTGCTGCAATTACTAAAGTGTTAAGAGGTATATCTCTTTCTAGAAAATAACCTGCTTCACAAGTGTCTAAGATAACTGCTTTTTTTCCTTTTATTCTTTCTATTGCTTCATAAAGTTCTTCTGGAGTTAGTCTACTATTTTCTAGGCATAAACCTCTTAGTCCATGTCCTGAATAGGTGAATATTGTGTGAGGTATTACTAGTCTTGTGTCTCTATTTGTTTCTTCTGCTATTTGTTCTAAAGAGGCTAATGTGTTTGCTTTTGTTGCTTGTGTGTCAAAAAGTCTTGTTATATTCCCTCTAAATCCAGTTTTTACTAGTGCTTCTGTTAGGTGATTTAGATCTGTTTCTACACCTTTAAGTCTTAATGATCTTCCAAATAGTTTTTTGTCTTCTCCAGGGTGTCCTACTAGTAATGCATGTGAATTTGTTGGGGATTCTTCAATATAAGCTCTGTATGCTAGACTTGGGTGGAACTGTACTGACATTCCAGCTACTAAGGGTATTTTTCTTTTTGCTTTTAGTTTTTGTTTGTTTACATATGTTCCATTTGTACTTCCTAGGTCTACTATATAGAATTGATCTCCTTCTCTTATGATTGCACAGTGGTTTCCTGAAACTTTTTGGTTTGATTCTATATCTGGGAAGGTTAAAGCTAGTTCTAGACCTAGATTTAGTTCTAGAGTTGAATCATATTGTTCTGTAGATCTGCCTATTAGGGTATTGTTACCTATTTCTAGGTCTGATTCTGTTGATCTTAGTTTTAGTATCTTTCCCATTAGAGAATTAGCTATTATTTTTATTTATAAGGCTTTCTATTGTGTTACTACTTTTTGGAAGTTAACCAGAAGATATTTATATAAGTTCTTTTCTAGAAAATTATGAAATGAGTGCTACAACAACAAGAACACCAGCAAGGCATAGAGAAGAGAGAGCTAGAGAGGCTACTCCTGGTACTGCTAGTGCTTCTTTGGTGAAGCATGGTCAGATAGATGAATTAGATGAGGGATTTGTTATTGAACATCCAAGAAGAGAGGAGTCTTATGAGGTGCAATATAAATTAGGAGAGGGTGGTGAGGGGCATACTTATTTGGTTCTTGATCAAGATGGAAATAGAAAAACTTTGAAGATTGTAACTCCAGGTAGTGGAAGGTTGGCTAGAGGTTTGGAGGAGAAGATTAGTTCTGAGTTAAGAAGAGTTAATGCTGCTTTAGATAATCAACATACTGTTTTTCCTGTTAATCCTTTAGATGTTGCAGTTGTTGGTGATTATTATCAAGGTGTTGATTTGGTTAATCATATTGAGAGTAGAGATAGAGTTTATACTGAGGTAGAGGTTGTTGATTGTTTGTTACAGATTATAGGAAAACAAGTTGGTCCTTTGCATGAACATGATTTGGTGCATAGAGATATTAAACCCCAGAATGTTATTGTTAATACTGAAGGGGATGAACCAGTATATGATCTTACTGATTTTGGAAGTTTAAGAGCTCATGAGGCTACAGCTACATTGACTATGAACTTTAAGTTGAGTTTAGGTTATTCTAGACTAAAAGAAGTTTATGAGAAGCAAGATGATTTAAGATCAATGGCAAAGATGGCTTATTATTTGTTAACTGGAAATCACCCTTCTATGATTGATGATGAAGAATATGAGAAGAGGTATGATGAAGAGAAGTTTGGGGCTTTAGATGTTACAGAAGATTTTAGGCAAATATTGTTTACAATGCTGGGGCATGATAGAGAGTATGATTCTTATAACAAGTTAGTTAGGGATCTTGAAGGCTTAACTCGTTCTTCTGTTGGAGAAGTTAGGAGTTTAGAAGCAACAAGAGTTTTAGTTGCTTATAGAGAATCATTAGAGGTTCCCCTTGCTTTGAGACAGGATATGAATGGAGTGTTAGAGTTATTTGAAGGAAAGTATAGTAGAGTTAAACCAGATAGGGTTGAGTTGGATAAAGGATTGAGAGTAAATATTAGGAATATTTTACTAAGGCTTGGTTATGTGGAGAGAGAGTTTTTTAAGACTGTTGAAACACCTATTGCAGAAGAGGATTTAGATTTACCTCAAAATAAAGGTAAAACAGTTCATACAAAAACTGAGAAATTGTTTGACGCTTATGTTAGACATAGAAAAGATTCTGATAGTATAGATGTGTTTAGATTTAGAACTGAAGAAGGTAGAGAAAGGTATTTTGATTATTTTCAGGTAGAAGATGTAGATAATGTTGTTGCAAAGATGGAGCCTTTGGATCTTGAAAGATATAAAAATTTTCATAAAGTACCTGCGCTCGTTTTGGGTTTTTTTGGTCCTTTAGCTGCAGGAGTAACTTTAGATTTGATGTATACTGCTAATACTGATTTAGGTGGGATTCCTACTGTGGCAGGAGCTGTTATTGGATTTTTTAGTGCCATATTAAATTCTAGTGAAGCTGATAGATCTTATGCTTGGGCTCTTACTGGCTTTGGTATTCCTCATGCAGTTGGAAGATATGTGCACGATAGAGCACTTGAAGCAGGAGATTATAATTATTCTGTTGAAAGGAATTTAGGATTAGCTGATAAATTGAGATTAGAAAAGGCTTTAACACCTGCAGAACATTTTACTTATGAATAATTATTTCTTACAGATTTTTTTAATTTTAGGTAAGTGTTGAAGAGCTGCTTTTTCTCCTCTTTTTACTAGTGCTTTTATTTTATCAAAGTCAAATAGTTGAATTCCTTCCATATTAGGGTTAATTACCACATCTGGTTTTGTTTAATTCTAGACTTAGCTTAGTTAACTGACTTAATGTAATGTGATAAGAATGTCCTGTAACAACAAATATTTCTGGAGGTGGGCCTTGGATTAGTGATTTTAGCTTCTTTGGATTGAAAAAGAATAATGTTGTTCTTGATACTTTTTTTGATTGTTTTAGTTGTTCTTTTAATGATAGCATACTTTTATCAAATAGGTAATTGATGAATTGGTGTTTTTCTGGGTGAGGCATTCTTTTGAATCTTGGTTTTGTCAAATGGAGTGTTGATGCTACTGCAATTACTTTGTCAACCTTATCTTTAATGCATTTTACGGGTACTGGATCTACAACTCCTCCATCTACTAAAATCATTTTATGTAAGTGTAATGGAGCAAATACTCCTGGAATTGCAATACTTGCTCTTACTGCTTTTGCAACATCTCCCTGATTAAAAAGTATCTCTTGTCCTGTTTTGATATCAACTGCTGTTGCAATGAATTTAATGTATAGATCTTTGAATTGTTTTCCTTTTAGAAGTCTACTCATTTCTTTTTCCATAGATCTTCCAGAAATTAAACCATGTTCAAGTTCAGTAAAGTCAAATAAAGTTTCCCACTTTTCATTTAATGCTAGGTTTTCTATTTCTTTTGCCTTGTAACCTGCTGCATATAATGCCCCTATTACAGAACCTATACTTGTTCCTGAGATATAATCAATAGGTATTTTGTTTCTTTCTAAAACTTTTAAGACACCAATGTAGGCAATTCCTTTTGCAGCTCCACCACCAAGTGCTAATCCAATTTTAGGTTGTTTCATTTTCTATTTTTTCTATGGCTTTTAGTTTTACTTTTCTTTCTTTACCATAAATACCCATTTTTACATAAGGGATTTTCCATGCAACTGCTAATTCTCCAATTAAAGGATCTAGAGTTTCACCAGACCTATGAGACATTACAGTAATTATTCCATTTCTATGTGCATAATCAACTATTCTTTTTGTTTTTGTTAGAGAACCAATTTGATTTGGTTTTACTATGATTGTATTTACTGCATCAACTTTTATGGCTTGTTTTAATCTATCAATATTTGTAGTAATTAGATCATCTCCACATACTTTTGTTGATTTTGTTATTTTTGAGAAACCTTCAAAATCATTTTCATCTAATGGATCTTCAACATACTTTAATTTATACCTATAAATTAAGTCATTTATTAGTTCTATTTGATCTTCTCTAGGTAGTCTATTTGTTTTTATTGTCTTTGAGAAGTTCTTATAAGTGTAAACTTTGCCATTGAATAATTGTGCTGCTGCCAGGTCTATTCCTAAGTAGAGTTTATTATCTAGTGTGTTTTCTGGGTTTGATATAAAGTCTGTTAGGTATTCAAAAGTTTCTAAATCAGACATTGGAGTTATATATGCACCTTCATCAGTTATCTTTCTTGTATTTAGTGCCTTGCCTAATTTTTTGTGAACATAATCATTTAATAGGGCTTTTTCAGAGAAATTTCCACCTTTAGGAATTAATAAAAATTCTTGAACATCAGATGCCTTTGCTTTGGTGTGTGCACCACCACCAATACAGTTACCTAATGGAGTTGGAAACTTTTTTGGTTTGGGATTAAGGAATCTACATACTTTGTTATCAGACATTGCTTTTAGTATTGCACCTTGTAGTGCTACAACAGGATTAGCCCCTAACTCTTCTATCCAAGAGTCAAAGAAATCTAAGTCATGGAACTCTTCGAAGCTTAAACCCTTTAGTTCTCTAGAATTATTAATATATTTTACAGCATTATCCCTATCACCTGTTTCTGTAGCTACAAACCTTCCAAATAATTTTAAAATTGATTTTGGATAATAATCAAATATTATACCACATCCATTATAAACGA
>CAZAKS010000037.1:0-7829 GCA_964485975.1 Candidatus Woesearchaeota archaeon | reverse complement strand
AGGACAAGAATCAAAACTAGGCGATGTTCTTAAAGATCACTTAAAACAATTTCCTAAAAAAGCATTTGATCTACTAAAAGACAACAAAGTATTAAGAGATGTTGATTGTGAACCTGCAATGAGAGCAGCACTAAGAGATATTCCTGATTTTGCAGTACCTCTAAAAGTTACAATAGAAAGTAATGAAGAGTTATTTTGGAAATGGCATGTGCTTGAAAATGAAGATACAAAAATACTAATTAATAATATTTTAGAAAGAATATATAATAAAGAAAAACCTAAAGAAGTAAAAGAAGAAATTAAAGAAGAAGTAAAGGAAGAACCCAAAAAAGATCTATCTGAACAAGAACAAATTAATGAAGAAATAAAACAAGAGTTTGAAGAACCTGAACCAGTAGAAGAACAAGAAGATTTCAAAGAACAAGAAGATTTCAAAGAACAAGAAGAAGTAAAAGAAGAACCTGAACCAGTAGAAGAACAGGAAGAAGAACCTAAAGAAGAAACATCCCTTTTACAAGAACCCCAAGAGCAAAAAACACTTCTAACTCCTGATAAAGAAAAACCAAAAGAAAAAGACTTTGAAAAAACAATAATTTCTTACTTGAACAGAAAAAACATCAATATCTTAGAAAAACAAACAATAAAGAAAAATAGAGAATTTAATTTTGTAGTAAAAGTTCCTTCTAATGTTGGAGATCTAATGTACTTTGTTAAAGCAAAAAACAAGAAAAAAGTAAATGAGGGTGAATTATTACTTGCATTCACAGAAGGTCAAAATCTAAAACTTCCTACTATATATGTAACAAATGCAGAAACAACAAAAAAAGCATTAGAGTATAGAGAAAAGAATATGAAAGGTTTATTATACAAAAAAATTAACTTCTAACAAAACTTTTTTAAATAATAAATGCCCTATAAAACTAAACGGAGGTGTGTTTATGAAGAAATATATTTTCATAATTTCAATTTTAACTTTATTATTAGTATCTGCTTGTAATATTGATTTTGGAGATCTTGCAGAAAGTGTAGACGAAGAAACAGCTGCAAAACTATCTGACGCTGTTGTTAAGTGTGATGACCCTTACATAAGGCATGGTTCTGAGTGTTGTCTAGATCAGAATGCAAATGCAATCTGTGATGAAGACGAAGCAATTGGTGTTCCAGATGTAGTAGATGATGCTATGGATGATGCAGTTGACGATGCACTTGAAGATGCAATAGCAGATGGTGATTTAGATCTTTCTCCTGATGCAGAACTATCCTATCCAGAAGAAATGGGTTGGGTAGTTTATGAAGAATCAGAATGGGAAGGTGAAATCTATTACAACTTAGGAAGTTGTGTTGATTCTGATTTAGAAGGTAGAGACAATCTTGACTCTGATGGTTATGGTCTTGCCGGAACAGTTACTCTAATAGATGAGTTTGGAGTAGAAACAGTCTATACTGACAGTTGTGCTGATGATGAGCAATACTTAACTGAGTATTCCTGTGAGTATATCTATGATAATGATGGGAATTCAAGACCATCATATACAGAAGAAGTCTTTTCTTGTGGAATGGCAGGAGCAAGAACCTGTGTAGACAATACCTGTACAGGCTATTCAAGTCGTTATGACTAATTTTTTCTTTTTTTAATTAATTTTATAAACCAAACATAATTCTTTCAAACCATGGAAATACTAGCACCAGCAGGTAATTTTGCAATGCTTCAATCAGCTGTAAATGCAGGAGCAGATGCTGTCTACTTTGGAATAAAAGGATTCAACATGAGAGAGTCAGCTAATAACTTCTCCATAGAAGATCTAAAAGAATTTCCAAAAGTAAAGAAATACCTAGCATTAAACACAATTATCTATGATAATGAAATAGAAAAAGTAAAAGAAATACTTAAGAAAGCTAAACCATTTATAGACGCTGTAATCTGCTGGGACATGTCAGTAATAAAAATAGCAAACCAATTAAAAATCCCTATCCATCTCTCAACACAGGCTTCAGTATCCAACCTAGAAGCAATCAAACAATACCAAAAATTGGGTGTAAAGAGATTCATCCTAGCAAGAGAACTCACATTAGAACAAATACAACACATTAAAAACAATACTAATGCAGAAATAGAGATATTCATACACGGAGCAATGTGCGTTTCTTACTCGGGAAGGTGCTTCCTATCACAAAATCTATTCAATAGGTCAGCAAACAGAGGCAAATGCATCCAACCTTGTAGAAGAACTTACAAAATTATAGACACTGAAAACAACAAAGAACTTCTTCTAGGAAAACAATCTATCTTATCACCAAAAGACCTATGCACATTACCATTTATTGAAGAAATAATTAAACTAAATCCTACTGCATTAAAAATAGAAGGAAGAGCAAAAACTCCTGAATATGTTGATACTGTTGTAAGAGTATACAAAGAAGCAATAAACCATCCAGAAAACAAAACTCAATTACTAAAAGAACTAGAACAAGTATACAACAGAGGTTTTCATGAAGGATTCTACAAGGGTTTACCCACACCAGACTCATTTACAAAAGCAGAAGGTAATATTTCAAAAGTAAAGAAAACAATCATAGGAAAAGTAACAAATTACTACAAAAATAACAAAGTAGCAGCAATAAAATTATACAAAGAAATAAAAATTGGCGATAAAATAATGATTCAAGGTAATAAAACAGGAACAATAACAACAGAAGTCACATCATTACAAATAGAACATTCACAAGTTAAGAAGGCAAGAGGTTTGGTGGGATTAAAACTAGACTCCCCTGTAAGGGAGAATGATACTGTATTCAAAATTGATTAGTTTCTTTTGTACAAATAAAACATATGAACCAATTCTTGATATAGAACTTTGTAAAAATTGTCTCTGCAATGCTCACACTCTTCAAATTTACTTGGTTCCAAGATAAAGATTCGATTACCTTTTGTACAAGCCACTGTGTTCTCATCACCACTAATTGATGCTATTTGTCCCTTATCTCCAACAATGACAATCTCTACATCTTTAGGCTCTTCTACGAATGCCTCTCTGATCATGTTATAGAAATAAGGGAGTCTAGTATCCAAAACCCTTATCTCCTCATCCATACAATTGTTTTCTTGGATTTGAAGATTCACTTTTTTTCAACACCTAGGAGGGTATTTATACTTCCATATAACGCAGAACTTATACTTAAAACAGCAGTTGAATGTTTTTTCAACCAAAAGGTTTAAAAAAAGATAATAAGAAGTTTTATATATTTTAATATCATTTTCTTAAAATATGGTAATAAAGGCACTAACACCAAGTTCTAAGCCCACAAAAGTAAGGGAAATGATAGTTAATATTTTAACAACTGATTTCCCCCTTTCAATTAAAAAGTTGAAATTATTATTAAAAAAAAATTATAATAAATCTGTATCTTATCAAGCAATTCACAAAGAAATAAACAATCTTATCGACGATAAAATTGCAATAAAGAAGGATCAAAAATTTCAGTTAAGCACACAATGGTTACAAGAGGTAAGATTCTCTACTGATTTAGTACTCTCAAACTACTCTTCAAAAAAGAGGAATTCTATCTTAAGATTACTAGATTTGAAAAAAGATGGAGACACAGTATCTTTTGAGTTTTCTTCTTATAGTGAGATAGATGCATTCTTCTTAGAATTATTTGATTATTATAGTGATCTCTTTCCACAAAAAAATACAGTTTTAATGCATTATTCCAATAATTGGTGGCCTTTGCTCTATCCTATGGAGGAAAGAAGAATCTTCTCAAAGATAAAAGCAGATGTCTATGGAATAACAGCTTTAAAATTCACATTAAACAAATGGTGCTGTGAATATGAGAAGAGCATAGGAATTAATGTTCATTATACTCCAACAAAAGATGGGATACAATGGACCCATAATATATTTGGAGATTTACTATTCAACATATACTTAGATGAAAATATCAATAAAAAAATAGTAGAGTTTTTCAATAAAAATAGAGATTTTAGAGGAATAAACCTAAGAGAATTAATTGAAATAATCCATGAACAAGGAAATTTCAAATTAGTTGTAATTAAGGACACGGCCTTTACAAAGAGTGTTTTGGAGACAGAACTTAAACTATTTAAAAATAGTTAAACTTTTAAAGAGGGAACAAATTTCAAAAAATAAGTTTAAAAATGGAATCAAGGTTTCAAAATCATTTAGTTGCTGGAAACACAACATTAGATCTAGTTGCCCCCTATGTGGCAACAAATTATGATAGGGTTGCTTCTGAAATAAGTGGTTCAGATGACCCAGTTAAAACATTTGTTGGTATGTTTGCAGGAGAAACTACAACTTGGGTCGGAGGTCCTGGATTTAATACAGCATCATATCTTTCTGGAAGAGTTCCAAAACTTGCAGTAATAACTGTTCTTGGAAGATGCAAAGATCCATATGCAGCTGCAGCAAGAAGATCTTATGAAGCATTAGATTTAGCTGATATTGGTGGCATATTAAAAGATCCAGGAAATATGTCTAGATGTGCATATCTGCTTGGAGATGTTTCTCAAGATCAGGTCAGAACTTGGTATGATCAAAGAGCTTCAAGAAGATTTGATAGATTAAAAGCAGATGATTTTAAACAAGCTATTGCCCTTTCAGATATTTTCCATCTACCTACCACTCATCCAGGTTTCGCAAGAGATATTTTAACATCAGATCATTTTAATAGGGGTTTTGTGGTTTATACTCCTGGTCCAAGACTTGGTTCTCCAGAAAATCAAACATTTGAAGAATCTTTATTTACTGATATTATTGATTACACTTCTTTATTATTCTTAAACGAAACAGAGGCTCAAATTGTTGCTGACAATCTCTTTGATGGAGAAGTAGAAGCAATACCTAGACTTTTAGAAAATAAGTCAAGTCCACTTTCTTTAATTGTAGTTACAAAAGGCTCAAATGGCTCAACAATATATACTAGTACAGATAGGCAGGACTTTACTCTAACTCCTGGAATGGTAGTTGAAAATCCAATAAATCCAGCAGGTGCAGGAGATGCCTATGGAGTTAAGTTTACATTAGACTTACTTTCCGGAGCTAGTGCATTAGATGCAGCAAGAAGTGCTCATGCATTTGCAGCTGAAATTCTTGAAAGACAAGGTGCATCTGAATTTAGAATTACTCCTGATGGAAAATTGTACAGAAGAGGACAATTAGTACAATTAGAAGAAACATTAGATGAACTATCTATTGGTGATTTAGGTGATGATGGAACTTTTCTAAAAGCTCAAACTGGAACAGGATAAAAAAAATAAAAAAATTATCTCTTCTTTTTCTTCTTGACTTTGGATTTTACTTTCTTTTCTTTTTTAGGTTTCTTAGCCCAATACAACAACAAGAATGCAATTCCCACAAAGAAAAGCACTAGTGGTGCAATCATATAAGCTCCAAAACCACCAAGTCCATAAAAGAAACCAAGATACAAAGCAATTCCTAATCCCAAAAGAATTAAACCTGTTGCTAAATCACCTTCTGGTGCTCTATCTTTAGTTGGAAGTTTACCTCCCTTTGCAATCAAAGCCATATCCTTTCTATATCTCAAGTAGACTGCTAAAGCAACAACTAGCAAAGCAACTACTGGTATAAGAATCCATATACTTTCCTCAGACAAAATGATCACCTCCAAAATGTTTTAATATCATCTATCCTCTGTCTAGGATCAATATCTATATCATTTGTATCTTTATAATTCTTACTATTATACATAACATCTCCAAGATAGGCAATCATAGCCCCTTGATCTCCAGCATATTCAAAAGGAACAGTATAAGCTTTTGCTTTTCTAGCCTTGGCCATTTTATCTAATATATCTGAAAATCTTTTGTTAGCAGCAACTCCTCCAATAAGTAAAACTTCTTTTTTCTCACAATGTGCTAGAGCTCTTTCAGTAACTTCAACCAACATTGCAAAACAAGTTTCTTGAAATGAGAAACATAGATCTTCTTTTGGAACTCCTTTATTATATAATTGAGTAGCCTTTGTAACAATACCGGAGAAATCAACATCCATTCCCTTTACTTTGTAAGGTAGTTCTATGTACTTACCTTCCTTTGCTAAAAGTTCTATTTTTGGACCTGCTGGAAATCCTAAACCAATGTTTCTTCCAAACTTATCTAATGCATTTCCAACTGCAATTGAAAGAGCCTCTCCAAAAATCCTATAGTAATCTCCCTCATGTGCAATAATCTGTGTATTTGCTCCCGAGGTGAATAAAAAAATAGGATCCTTTGCTTTTGTAGTTGCAAGTCCTATTTCTAAATGTGCAACAATGTGATTGACTGCTATTATTGCTATATTATATTTCTTTGATAAAGCTTCTGCAAAATCTCTCCCTACAATCAATGCAGGTGCTAATCCTGGTGCACTTGAGAAGGAAATCAAGTCAACATCTTTGATAGTAACTTTTGCTTTTCTCAAGGCCCTTCTAAGAACTTTATCTTTAATCTTTTCATGATGTTCTCTAACCTCATTAGGAATCATTCCACCTTCTTTAGTTGTAAATGTATCTCTTTCATTTACTAGAATTTTCTTATCTTTAGTAATACCTACTCCAAAAGTGTGAGCAGTTGATTCTATACCTAAAACAATCATATTTAGAAATTATTTTAATTAGTTTATATAGGTTTTGGGAGCTAATCATCAAAATCAAGATTCTCTATTCTATCTGCAGCTTCAGAAAATTCAATAGCTTCTAACTCTGTTGAGTCATAACCAAATATTTCATCTAATCCTTCCATAAATTCCAATAAATCTCTTTTAGATTGAGGAAAAAAATCACCTTCTAAATTATGAACTCCTTGAATAAAATTTGGAAAGAAAGTAGTTAATATAAAATCCATAGTATCTCTTTCATAGTCTAAATTTACTCTTAGATATCTACCACTATTACTAAAGATAACTGTAATCTCCTTATCTTCTGGAATCTCTTCACCCTCAGTAATAAGTTTTCCTGAATAAGGTAATATCTCTCCCCACCTAAGATAAGTTGGTTCGGCTTTCCAACCTCCTCTTTCTAATTCTTCGAAAACTCTTCTAACTCCATAATCCACATTTTCCAAACCTCCATCCTCATAAGGAATATCCCATTCACGAACTTCTACAGCAATATATGGTTCAACTCCATTTCTAACCAAAGTATCAAGATCTTGACCCACATTAAGAACTCTAGACTCACCCCCAATAGCTTGGACAGAAGGATCTCTAAGCCTATCTTCAACATACATCATACAAGCTAGAGCAACAATGGGTGTACCATCAGCAAAAAGAGCACCCCTAAATTCAGGAGCCTGTCTTAATCTATCATAAACTTCACTTGCTCTTTGTACATAAGGTGCAATATCATCAGTATCCATAAAACTAGTTTTTAACTTTGAATTTATATACCTTTTGAATAAAATAGAGTATAGAAAATATTTTAAATAAGAAAAGATAGGAGATTAATATGGAAGATCCAATTAATTTGAGGGTTGCTTTGTCCTTCAGTTTACATCCTACTAACAAAGAGTCGCATTTTGACTACACTATTACTCATTTAGAATCTAGTAGAACTTTTAAATCCAATCGAGTAGTTAAAGAATGGGAATCCTTTCCTGGAGGTAATCAACTAGAGATAAAGAATAGAATTCTAGAAGCCCTACAAAATGCAGGAATGGAAACAGATAAAATGGGAGAGGTAAGAGCACCATTAAAAATAGCTGAAACCAGTTTTGTTGCTTACAACGAAGATCAATTACCTCCAGCCTATCGAACTGCTACTGTAGCTCTTAAAGCAGATCTCCAAGCTCTAAAAAAGATAGAATTAAC
>CAZAKS010000036.1:1449-7999 GCA_964485975.1 Candidatus Woesearchaeota archaeon | reverse complement strand
AGCAAAACGACGCAACGTACCTTCAGGTATTATTTCCGGCTCGCGCATAATACTTTTCAAAAACAAACCCTCTTCTGCTTTTTCTTCTCATTATAAGTATAAGGAACATAAACCTTCTTCTTAGTTTTAGGATCCATTGAAGTATAATACATACAAGTTGAAACAGTCATAGGAGTAGGAGTAAATATCTGAACCTTCTCAGCATTCTTCAAACCTTTTACAGCATAAGCCAACTCTTCAGCCTCTCTCATAGAAGATCCTGGATGTGCAGTCATAAAATAAAAAGACAGTTTCCTTCCAGTCCTTGCAAAGTACTTAATAAATTCATCTAAATTACCTCTATCCTTATTCATCAACTTCAAAACCCTCTCACTAACATGCTCTGGAGCTATTTTCAAATCATTAAACACATGGAATTTAGCAATATCATCAATTAAATCAGCAGATGCAAGATCATATCTAATCCCAGATCTAATACTCAACTTCTTAACTCCTTTAATTTTCCTTATTTTCCTTAACAGATTAATCAATCTTCCATTAGTTCTATCCAACTTATTACAATCAATACAATCTTTGTTACACTTATTACAATCCATCCCATACATATTTGCAGAAGGTCCTGATAAATCATCAATATTACCTCTAAAGATTTTCATCTTAGTAATCTTTCTTATCTCCCTTAAAATAGACTCTTCAGATCTTGAAACAATCCTCTCTCCTTGTAATAATCTAACAGCACAAAAATTACAATTACCTATACAACCTCTATGAGTTACAACACTAAACTCAAATCCTCTCAAACCCCTTGGTGCCTTTCTAGTAAAATCTAATTCATAATACTCATCCAAATCCTTAGAAGTATACTCTGGATACTTAAACTGAATAACATATCGATTATCAATCTTTTGAACAATATCCTTACTATTTGTTAACATATTTTGCATATCACAAAACTTTTTCTTACTTCCAACAACATCATCATAAGAGGGCAATTCCAAACCTTGACTCTCTTTTGTAATCATACAGGTCCCTTCAATACCCATTAAATCTTTACCTTCCTTAATCCTATTAGCAATTTCCAAAACTTGCTTTTCCGCATTACCATAAGCCATGATATCAGCTCGAGTATCAAATAGAATAGGTTTTCTCAATCGATTCTGCCAATAATCATAGTGAACAAATCTCCTCAAAGAAGCCTCAGTACCACCCAACACAATAATTGAACCTTTAAACTTGTGCTTAATCCAATTACTATAAACACTAACAGCCCTATCAGGAACCTTTTCATCATAATCAACATACTCATCATCTTCCCTTTTCCTCTTCAAGGGAGTATAATTCCTAACCATAGAATCAATAGATCCAGAACTAACCCCAAAAAACAACTTGGGTTTCCCTAATTTAGTAATCTCTTCTTCTTTCAGAGGTTTTTCAATCACACCAACTTTGAACCCATGCTTTTCCAACCATCTTTTCAATATGGCCACACCACATAAAGGATGATCAAAATATAGCTCTCCTGTAACAAAAATTATGTCATATTGCATAATATTCATGATTTAGATCACTTTTTAAACCTATCCTAATTACCAAAACCCATGAAAATCCTATTCGTATACCCTCCATTTTGTACTCCGGCTAGTCCACCTTATTCTATTACTAATTTAAACTCTAAAATCAAATCAGAAGTTCTAGACTTAAACCTAGAATTCCATAAACTAAAATTTCCTATCTACAAAGAATACTATCAAAAAGACTGTACAAATTATGAAAAAGTAACAAATGATTACAATAAAAAATCCGCAATTACCTATGCAAAGAACAATAGAAAGGTTCTTAATAAGAAAAAACCAGAATTCTTTGACCAACTATTAGAAATGATAAAAGAAAAAAATGCAGATATCATAGCATTTAGTGTTGTCTACTCTAGTCAAACCTTTTACACTTATGCATTATTAAAAGAATTAAAAAACACAGTAGTTGGAGGTCCAGCTGTTAATAAAAAATTAATAGACCTAACAGATAAAACACTAGAAATACCAGAAGAACAATTCCCATTAAACTTTTCACAATATGGTAAATACTTCACACCAGAACCAGTAATACCAATAAAAACCTCTTCAACCTGTTTTTACAAACAATGTTCTTTTTGTACTCACCATAAAAATGAAACCTACAAAGAATTTGATTTAGATATAATAAAGCAAACAATCATAAACACAAAAGCAAAACATTTCTTTTTTATCGACGATATGATCCCTACAAATAGACTACTAAAAATAGCAGAAATGATAAAACCATTAAATGTTAAATGGACTTGCCAACTAAGACCAACAAAAGATTTAACTTATGATAATCTAAAAAAACTAAAAGAATCAGGTTTATCTTTCATCATGTGGGGAGTAGAGTCAGGAAATAACAGAATTCTTAAACTAATCAATAAAGGAACAAACAAAGAGGACATAGAAGAAGTATTAGAAAACAGCCACAAAGCTGGAATTAAAAACATGACTTACATTCTATTCGGATTCCCAACAGAAACAAATGAAGAATTCCTAGAAACAATAGACTTTCTAAAAAAGAATAAAAAATATATTGATTTAATCTCTACTTCTATCTTTGGCCTACAAAAAGGAACTGAAGTTTATAACAATCCAGAAAAATACAAGATAATAATCCAAGAAGAAGAAAGAACTCTATTAGAACCTAAGATAACCTATAAAACAAAACAAGGTTTAACTCAAAAACAAGCAAAAGAACTAAGAAACAAATACAAAAAAACAATAGATTCTATCAACAAATTCCCAAAATCAATGAATTTCTTCAGGGAACATATGCTTTTGAGTTTAGATTAAAAGCTAGTCATCCCATTTATAATTGTTCGATTAAAGTTTGCAAAAGGTTGACCAGCATCAATAGCATCAGCTATTTTCAATAGATTCTCCCTTACCAGTTCTAATAACTCAATTCTAGCATTAAGCATCTTTCTTGTTGCCTCTTTCTTATCCAAATTAACAACTTGCTCAATTGGTTCAGTCAAGAAATTCCCTAATTCAGTAGAACATTGATTATTCCCCATAAACACAAATACTCCTGCCTTTAGAGCAGATCTAACAACATCAATCTGCTTCAATAACTTACCTTCACTATCAGCAAGAGCCAATGTTTGTCCTTCCCAATAATTCCTCACAGGATAGAATAAATCCAATAACCCAGAATCCTCTCCATCCTCATACAATGCTTCATCCCTAATTGCACTTGCTAATTCTCTAACCTCTGCTGAAGTAAATGATGGTGATTTCGCCCTAAATTGCATATAAGTAAATTTGACCTCTTTCATAATTACTTACAACCCTTTGTTCTTTATATAAATTTCCATAGAAACCAATATAAACAATTAATATTCACATTATCTTATGCTACAATCATCTATATATGCAATCATAAGTGTCATTATTGTTTCATTATTATCCATAATAGTAGCAATACCACTCCTACTTAAGAAAAAAGTATCAGAAAAAACTCTTCTATTCCTACTAAGTATCTCTGTAGGAGTTTTACTAAGCACAGTATTCTTAGAATTCTTACCAGAAATAATAGAACAAGGATACTCAACACTAACAGCCATTTATATTTTATCTGGATTCATAGCATTATTCTTAATAGAAAAACTAGTTCACTGGAAACATAAATGTGGAAACAAACATGTGGGGCATGCACACGCTTACAGCTTAGCACCAATAAACCTAATTGGAGATGCAATCCACAATTTCATTGATGGTTTAGTAATCGCAGGAGCATTTGTAGTAAACACTGCAGTTGGAATTGCAGCAACTATTTCAGTAATATTCCATGAGATTCCCCAAGAGATCTCAGACTTTGGAGTACTATTATATTCAGGATTATCAAAGAAAAAAGCATTAACATTCAATTTCATCACAGCAACTACAGCAATTCTAGGAACAATACTAGGTTTAATTCTAGCAAGTAAACTAGGTGGATTCACTACTTTTATTCTACCCTTTGCAGCCGGAAACTTTCTATATATAGCAGCAACCAACCTATTACCTCAACTACACAGACATTGTAAACTAAAAGATTCCTTTATACACATCTCTGCAATACTTCTAGGGATAATTATAATTTTCATTGTAACTCTATTCGCACCACACTTACATTAGAAAAATTTAAAAGGAATTAACTCCTTGTAAAAATAATGGACTGGAGTATTATAGTTATAATTTGTATCTTCCTTGTATTCTATATTACAACATTTATAGATCAAAAAACACTAATCACAGATCCAA
This sequence comes from Candidatus Woesearchaeota archaeon, assembly GCA_964485975.1. Taxonomy (GTDB): domain Archaea; phylum Nanobdellota; class Nanobdellia; order SCGC-AAA011-G17; family GW2011-AR17; genus JABHZQ01. The sequence goes on along the minus strand of CAZAKS010000036.1, from coordinate 3,692 downwards.
AAGAAATTTTAGTAAAGTTCCTAGCAGTAGTTTTCCTATATGCAGGAATATCTCTAATTTATTTTTCTATTACAGGTACACCATTATTTACAACCAACACTGAAGTCTATAATGTATACATATTCATAATTGGATTTATTGCATTACTATGGACAATTCCTTTCCTAATCAAAGACTATAGTTTCTATAAAAGATGGTTTAAAAAAGGTGATACTAGGGATGACCTAAGATTAAAATCATCTAGAAAAAAATCATAATGTTTGAAACTTATCAATCCAATCAGTCATTTCCCATCTAGTAGCAAGCTATTAATAAGCTTTATCTAAAAATATAAACCCTGGGAAGACAGCCCGAAGACCATCTTCCTGGGGAAAAAGAGGTGATAATAATAATACATCTTTACTTCTATATAAATCTTTCGGTTGTATTAACTCTGGAGTGGTATCTAAATCCTTATAAAGTTATTATCTCCTTTATAAAACAATGGTTAAAACAGTAATAGAACCAATAAAAATAGGCCCTGAAAACATCGAATTCGTAGAAACCAAGGGATTTGGACACCCAGACACTCTTTGTGATAATATATGCGAAAAAGCAGCTCAGGCCATATCAAAATACTACTTAAAAAATTTTAAAAGAGTTCTACACTTCAATATTGACAAAGGATTAATCATAGCTGGACAAACTAAACCTGAGTTTCAAGCAGGAAAAATTATAGAACCAATAAAGATAATAATTGCAGGTAGAGCAACCACACAAATTGGAAACATTAAACTACCTATTTCTGAAATAATAAAAGAAGCAATAAAAAAATATCTAAAACCCTTTGAATTAATCTATGAACTTTCAGTAGAAATAAGAGAAGGTGCAACAAATCTAAAAGAAGTAGAAAAACACCAAATTGCAAATGACACTTCATTTGGAGTTGCACACTATCCATTAACACATCTAGAAAACCTAACTCTAAAAATTTCAAGACATATTAATTCAGATAGATTTAGAAGGAAATACAAAGCAGTAGGTCTAGATACAAAAGTAATGGGATTAAGAGAAGGAGTAAAGACTTCCTTCACAATTTCAATAGCATTTATCGCTGAATATCTAAAAAATATAAGACAATACAAACAATTAAAACAACAAATTAAAAATGAACTTGAAAAAGAATTCAACACAAAAATATATTTAAACACATTAGATGGAAATTCATTAAACTCATGCTACATAACAGTAACTGGTTTTTCTTGTGAAAATGGAGATGATGGTCAAGTAGGAAGAGGAAACAGACAGAATAATCTTATCACACCTGGACAACCAATGTCATTAGAAGCAACAGCAGGTAAAAACATATTCCATCCTGGTAAAACCTATCAGATCATGGCACATATTATTGCAAGAGACCTTGTAAAACAATGTAAGTTGGAAAGAGTTAATGTGAAAATACTAAGCCAGATTGGTTCCCCACTAACCAAACCACAAATAGTATCCATCCAAGTTCAAGGAAAGCTAAATCTTCCAAAAATAGAAAAAGTAGTAAATAAAAACTTTGTAAACCTAACAAAGTTCCAAAAAGATATCATTTTTAGTTAAGATATTCTTTTAAATCAATAATAGTTCTAAACAAAGATGATAAAACCAGTATTTGCAGGACAGTTCTACCAATCAGATTTTGAAAAACTATCAAAGCAAATAGAAACCTGCTACACAGGAGATCTAGGCCCGGGAGATCTACCAACAAAAAGAACTGAATCAAAATTAACAGGAGCAATAGTACCTCATGCAGGTTATTTCTACTCTGGACAATGTGCAGCATGGGCATATAAAGAAATAGCAGAATCAAAACTACCAAAAACTTTCATAATCCTAGCACCAGATCATTCTGGAAAACACTTTGACTTTGCAACAACAGATGAAGACTTTGAAACTATTTTAGGAGTTGTAAAAACAAACAAAGAAGCAGTTAATCAACTCTTAAACAGCAAACTAGTTAAAAAAACTTCAAACATGCAAGAACATTCATTAGAAGTACAATTACCCTTCTTACAATTTTCAAATAAAGATCAATTAAAAGATATACAAATAGTTCCAATCATCTGCCCAACAAACAATAACTACAAAGAACTAGCAGAAGAAATAGCAAAAATACCAGATATTGCAGTAATAATATCAAGCGACTTCACTCACTATGGTCCAATCTTTGGATTCACACCATTCAAATTTAACATTAAACAATCAATAAAAGATCT
>CAZAKS010000036.1:0-1439 GCA_964485975.1 Candidatus Woesearchaeota archaeon | reverse complement strand
CAAAGGTGCAATACAACATATTTTAGATTATGATTCAGAATCCTTCTTAAAATATATAAAGAAAACAAAAGCAACAATCTGTGGACAATATCCAATTGCACTAGGAATAGAAATACTAAAATTAATCAATTCAAAAGAACCAGAAGTTTTATGTTACTATGATTCAACAAAGATAGCAAAAGATGAATCACAAGTATCCTACACTTCTATAATTTTCAGATAATTTTTTAAATAATTAAATCTCTACTTATTATATGAAAAGAGGGATAGCGATAACATTTTTCATTCTTTTACTATTAGTCTTAGTAGCTGCAGCACCATCCACAACACTAACTTCACCAAGTAATGGTGCTTCTGAAACATCTACAATCACATTTACTTGTTCAGTTTCTGATACTGAAAACATATCTTCATTTGCATTATACACAGACACTGGAGGAACTTGGAGTGCAAAATATACAAATACCTCTTCTCCTTCTCAAAGAAGTGTAAATTACATAACTTATGAAATAAGTTCAATCTCAGATGGATCTTACAATTGGAATTGTTTTGCTACAAATGACCTAGCAGAAACAGCTTGGGCAAGTTCAAACTACACATTCACAGTATCAAGTCCAAGTGTATCATTTGGAACAGCAATAGCAAATCAAACACTAACAGAAGATACACCATCTACAAATGCATTTGATCTTGATGATCATTTTACAGGTGCTACATCCTACACAACAACTGGAAATTCAAATATCAATGTAACTATAGATGGAGATAACCAAGTTACATTCACACCCGGTGCAAACTGGACTGGATCAGAAAACATTAAATTTACTGGTACAGCAGGTGAAAGTTCAGCAGATAGTAATTATGTAAATGTTTCAATCACTGCAGTTAATGATGCACCACATCAAACAGCAAACTTTACAAATCAATCATGGAACAAAAATATCAATGAAACATTAACAATATCAGCTTACTTCACAGATGTTGATGGAGATACATTAAACTACACAGCATCATCAACTAGCTCAATCACAATAACAATAGTAGATGGAGTTGCTACATTAGATCCAACAGAAGATTGGACTGGATCAGAAACAGTTGCATTTACAGCAACAGATGGAACTCTTTCAATAACAGGAAACACAATCACCCTAACAGTTAATGATACTACTACCTCTTCAAATAATGCTCCAACATTAGATTCATATTCACCAGAAACAGATCCAACACTTGCAGAAGGAGAATCTCAAGATTTTACAGTCTCATATTCAGATTCAGATAATGACACAGTAACAGCAACTTGGTATCTTGATAACTCAGAAACAACAACAGGAGATACCTACACATTTTCAACAGAATCAAGTGGAGTTTATACAGTTAGAGTAGATCTATCTGATGGTACAGATACAACAGCAAAATCCTGGCAAGTAACAGTAGGCTCT
>CAZAKS010000035.1:0-8006 GCA_964485975.1 Candidatus Woesearchaeota archaeon | reverse complement strand
CACAAGTCCCTGCTGTAATTATATAAGTAAATTCAATTTCAGAAACACTAAACCAATAATTCAAGGGATTTTGGAAACTACAAACATCATAAGTAATACTTCCTGGAATATCATAACAATCACCACAAGTATATCTACTATCTGAAACTGTTCCATCCAATTCACTCTCATCCCCTTCACTAACACAACCAAGATCAGATCCATAATCTACTAAACCATCTCCATCATTATCAATACCATCATTACATTCTGTTGATAAGATATCATCCTTCTCTCCCTTCAAAGTAGGATTTTCACAACAGTAATTCTTACCTGGACATAAACCAATTTTACAATTATTATCATCAGTACAAAGACTTGGTTCCCAAGGACCACCATGTGCACTCATCAAACACTGACAACTCCAATCAGAATTGTACTCCTTACATCCCTCATTAAGCTTATCCTCAACATCCTCTTCCTCACCTTCTTCTACATTACCATCACCATCATCAATTTTAGGATTATCCTCATCAGCAACTTCAGCATCAACCTCACAAGTATTCTTAGAAGACAATTTCAAAGCACTATTAATTCCCTCATTTTCCACAACCTTATCCCACCTATCTCCTTTTTTCTCACAACCAACTAATTTAACACCAGTTACATCCTCTGAATTACTACTCAAAGAATGAGGCCTTGGTCTTAGAGTACAACAATCAATAACAGCCAACATATCATAATTAGCTGACCCTTGATCAACATAAAAAGCATAATCTCCTCCCCTTTGTAAAGCATACTTAAAACCAGTTTTTTGATTATAAGCATACCCTCCTGTTAAAGAAACAACAGGACCATTATTTGAATAAGCAGTAGTTAATGATTTTGGTTCTTCAGTAACAAGCTCTGCCTCATCACTCGAACTAAGAACATCTGCATCTGCATCATCTTCATCATCATCAGCAACACCATCACTATCTTCTTCTTCATCTTTATCAACACAACAATCTAAAGGTGCAAAATCTCCACAGCTACTAGATTTACATTGCTTATCAGAAGCACATACATGATCTGCCTTCCAAGTATAACTACCCCCTAAATTAGTACATTTCACAGGCTGTACTTCACTAGAACAAGCAAAATCTCCTTTCTCTTCTTCCATACAAGCTCCAGTCTTCAATTCCTCTTCCTCTGCAACAGTTCCATCAGTAGTAGTACCCCCACCACCCAACACAGCAGTTAAAGGACTAATTAATCCGCCTGCAACACCCATAATATCTGCCCCTCCACCAGATCCACTATCACTAACTTGTTGTTCTACAGGTTCTACAATCTCCCTATCAGTTTCCACTCCAGGATCCCCATTATCTGCTGGACAACCATTATTAGTATATCCTTTTTGATGCTCACATTCATCAGCAGCACCAGCAACTCCATCCTTATCATTATCTGGACAACCATCATAAGTCCCATAATCCTCTGAACGTTCAGGAAGTTCAGCACAAAGATCCTCAACATCTAAAAGTCCATCACAATCAGCATCTACACTTTTATCACATACATTTTCACTAGCTTCACCATCTTCATCTTCATAATCAATCATGTCATCATCATCTTGAACTAAACCATCAAAATCTTCTTCAGGCTCAGCACCTTCATCCTCAGGACAACCATCAAAATCATCATAATTATCAAAATCCTCTGCTACATCAGGACAATCATCATCAAAATTCAACCAACCATCTCCATCATCATCTCCAAGATCATCTTCACCATCTCCATTATAATATTCATAAATATCATTACAACCAAAATGTAGTTTCTCTCCAGTTTGTCTAGGACACTTATCAATATCAGTTGGAACTCCATCCCGATCAGCATCAGCTACACAATCACCCATATTACAAACAGAACCCTGTCCACATTCACCACCAGAAACTCCCCAATCCTTACAACTATCTCCAACAGCAAACCCAGTCAAAAAGAAATTACCAGCAACTCTCCAGAAAGCAGTTGTTGTTTCAGTTTCAACAGGACTAACACCCTTTTCATTAAAAGCAGCCAAAGCATCACCTCTACTATCTGTAGTAATATACGCATCATTACCATTAGGCATAAACCTTGCATGACCTACAGTAAATACATTAGCATGAACCAAGAAGTTCTCATCATCTTCTTTTAATAATAAATAAGGAGCTCCACCTCCACCAATAGACTCAACAACAGTATCCTCATTCAACCATATCTTATAAGTTCCACCCTTTGTATCCCCAAAGTTATGAGGTCCTTGTAAAGTACTAGGTTCAAAATTAAATGAAGACTCCATACAATCCAAAGCATCACAATCCCATTCTCTATAACCCTCAGTATTTATATCAGATTCCAAATGATCAACATCTCTTAATATATCAGTATCAAAAATTTCAAACTTAGGATAATCATCATCACAAATTAAAAGATAACCATCAGCAACATTCTCTTCTTTAGAATTAGACTTAAACAAACACTGTTCAATATTACACTCCCAATCCTCACCTTCAGTCTTAGTAAGTTTAAATTCTATATCCGTACCTTTACCTAAAGTTGTAGAAGGCATCTGATTCAAATTAGTTCCACAAATACTCAATCTCTTCCTTGTAGAACTATCTTTATTTACAACTACAGTCCCTTCAAAATGATAAGAAGCATCTCCCTCTCCACTCTCTTGAGTTGTATCATCCCTATCTATAGTTAATTCATCTTCCCCACTTAAAGTAAATAATTTTGTGGCAGCAGAAACAGAATCTCCAATATAAGGTGGAGTAAATTGAATCTCATTATTATCTGCATTTGACTTTAATTCAAACTCTCCATAAAAAGCACCAAGCTTATTTTTAAATCTTATTTCAGTATCACACATGCTAGCATGAATCTTGTACCAATCCTGCCTTTCTGAATAATAAGCTCCAGCAAAATAAATCATTCCACTATCATCAGACCCCGGAGAATTATCCCTATTACAAGCCTCTTCATCTGTATCTGCAATAGTATAAACTAAATAATCTCCATCTCTTTGTATAGAATTAGTTTGTCCAGAATATTTGAAATGATGACTATTAACAACTAACTCTATAACCTCATCTTCAGAAACTACTTCTGGATTAACATTAAGGATAATATCATCAGTATCTAAATTAAAAAAAATTGCATCTACAACATCATCAGAACCAGGATTATTATATTTTCCAAAAGCAAAATCATGATAATAATCTCGAGCAGGTTTATTACTAGTAGAACTCAACCAAAAATCATCAAGGAACAAAGCACTCTCTCCAGGCATACCAACTAAAACAACAGGACTCTCCTCATCATAAGTAGAAAGAGTTAGTCTAGTATTCTGTGGTAGAGTTATATCATATCCTCCAACTTTTGCAAATTTAGTAGCATAATTAGACCCTACAACCTCAAGCATCAAACTCCCATCTGTACTTATAGTAATATCTAATTGATAATCTGTTATTTGGGTAAGAATTGTTATTCCATCAGCATCATTTTGATTAAATGCTTCAATAATATTATCAAAAGAACCAGCTAGAACATACAAATTACAACTAGTATGTTTTTCCCCTAAGCCAGTTGAGGCTATTGGATAATAGTCTCCTGTCAAAGTAATAAACTCAATAGGGTCCTCAGTAGTAGGTTGACACTCAATATAACCATCAGCACTAACCAAACTCATCAAAAGAATTACAAACAACCCAAGTAATATTATTCTTCTCATATTAACAGTGCCATATATTCCTCCTCAGTTAAACCTTCATATTCCTCAGGTAAAGGAATAAATGTTGCAAACATAAATACATAGACTTCTTCTCCATTAAAAGCAGTATTATCCTCTAACATATATACATAAGAACCATCTTCATAAGGTACATATTCTATTGAATCCAACCCTTGAGCTAGTAAGAAATCCAAATCCACACTCTCTGGATTAGTCTTCTCATTCTCTACAATATTTGTAACAACGCTATGCATATTAGCTAAATCAATTTCAACACTATCAAAAAAAGGATCATATATACTATACTCATTCTCACCAATAGCTGCATCAATAGGATATTCCACCTCAAACTCAACCACTTCAGTAATAGAAGTCTCCACATCCATATCTCCTGCACTTAATTCAAATTCAGGAAACAAACTAAAATCAACACAGTCTAAAGTTAAAAATTCAACATAAATACTCAACTCATTTTCCCAATCCTCAACAGAAGGCATATAATCATAACCATTGTAATAATAGAAAGGTACAATCATATTGTCATCATAAAAAGAAATAGCTTCTTCAGGATCAAAATAATTTCCTTGATAACCTGCAGCAACAACAGCACTCTTAGTTGCATACTCTACACAATCTTGAACATGTTCTCCAACCTCTTGAACCTCAGTAGGATATCTAGAACTCTCAGCCAAACCAACTGAAGTCATCAATTGATCTTTAAAAACAAAACCTAATATTACAATAAATACTACAACTGCTGCTATTATTATAAAAATAGTTGCCTGCCCTCTTTTCATTAAGTTATTTACAAAGGAGTTATATTTATAAATTTAACGATTATGTCCATTTAATTTTTTCTGTCTATACTTACCAATCAATTCTTCAAAATTAAATCCTTTTTTTCTCATATATTCTAAAGACAACAATAAACTTTCACCCTTACTTTTTTCTAAATTACTAGATTGAATAAAAAACCAACCAACTTTATCAAACCTAATAGCTAACCAAGCCTCTGCTCCAAAAGTGTTTGCAAATAAATTTAATTGTACAATTTCATTAATATCAAAATACTTCTTAGTTCCCTTTATAGATTTACATTCAATTGCAAAAATCTTTTCCCCATCCCCAGCAAGTAAATCAGGAGCAGGTTTTGTAGTACTCCCAGAACCAGCACTTCTACAAACAGCAAAGCCTTGTTCCCAGAATTTATGGAAAAGTTCCCGCTCTGCACGACTCCCTTTCGCTTTTGACATTATATATACTATGTTCTAGAAACTTATAAAGTTTTATGTATAACCAGCTAAACTTTGTTCAACACCAAGAATAACAGGAGTTCTTTCTACATAATCTAAAGCAATCAATTCTCTTAATCCTTCTTGTAAAAGTCTCTTATGCTCTTCATCTATTCTTATACCCACTCTAGTTCTTCCAGTAAAAAATTCAACCTTTCCTACATAAACCCCTTGATCATCAAACAAATAACAATCAAGATTATCAAAACCTGTAGGACTATGTTGATAAAAACCTAAAGCCAACCTTACCTCTCCCTCTCCAACCTTGGTTGCACCTACAAACATCTCTTTTCCATCTAAAGAACTAAAAGCACCACACAAAACCCTATCTCTTACAACAATATTTTCCCATAACCATTCCATATCTGATGAAATTAATTAAGAGTTTAAAAGAATTATGAAATTATAAGAAAAAAAAGAAAAAGATTTACAAATCTCTTGGTTGAATTGTACTTCTTTTATTTGCTTTAGCTCTTTCACAAGCTCTTTTAATTAGACTAGTAACTTCTCCGTTTAAAGCTTCAGCGAAATCACCAGCTACATTCATCCCTTCCGCATTTTCTTTTATTTTACTTCTTACAACAACTAAATCTGCCATTTTTTTATCCCTCCATAAGATTTATTCTTTAACTGAAAAGAAACTTGTTTATAAACTTTTCTTTAAGGATTAACTACCCTATACTCAATAAAAACCCACTAATTGGAGGAATTCATCCCTTGATTTACACCTGAGAAATCTATTATTTTCCTTTTCTTCACCTATCGTAGAAATCCTTTTCTTACCATAATCATGTCCTGGATAGACCTCAATATCATCATCTAATTTTAACAATTTATTATAGAGAGAATCATAATAATCATTCGCATCACTCCCCTCTAAATCACATCTACCAATAGCCCCAACAAACAAAGTATCAGAAGTAAACAGTTTCCTATTCACTAAAATACAAATACTATCATCCATATGTCCAGGTGTATATATAATAGTAAATTTCAATCCAATTAAATCAATTACATCATCTTTCACATCTCTTATAACCTTAACACCCATCCCACTATATACATTTAAATCTACCAAATGATCATTATGTGAATGCATAACAAAAACAGCTTTTAATTCAATATTGTTCTCTTCAACAAACTTCAAGATTCTTTTAGAAGTGATAGAGGCATCAATTAAAACTCCCTCATTTTCATTCCAAACTAGATATGCAAAATTATTATCATATCCTCCCCTAAACTCTTTAACCTTCATCTTAATTTAAATACAACTATTTCTTGTTCCAAACCACCTGTTTTAACAATTCTTTCATCCAAAATCTTAAAATCACTCAACATCTCTTTAAACAAATCCATATTTTGACCTATAACAACACATTTCCCTTTTTTATTCATAACATATTTTAACTGATATAATAATTCATCATAAATCTTCTTTACTTTTTTCTCCATTAAATGTTTTGAAGGAAAAGGTATTGCAGAAACAAAACAATCAACTTCATTTTCTTTAAATTTACTATCTAACCAATCAACCTCAGTTCTTGAAAAATTAATCTTCTTATTAATTTCAGCCAACTTAGAATTAATCTCACAACTCCTTACATTATGAAACAATTCATCAAAAGCATTTATTTTACCTTCCTTGTATAAAGCTGCTTCAATAGAAACAACCCCATCCTTTGAAAAAGCATCTAACAATATCTTATTCTTATTAAATCCAGATAACCTAACCATAGAATAAGCAATACAAGCATTTATACTCTGATTAGAAATTTTAATCCTATAATCTCTCTTGCTTAATAGTTTAGGCGTTAAGTCCAAACCAAATAAAAAATTATTATCCACAATATCAACAAACACAATCTTTTCTGGATCTTTCAAATCATGTTCACCATCAATCACAACTCCCACCATCTGTTCAATAACCTGTGAATTAAAATCATGTTCCCCTTCTCTCCTACAAGAAATCTTAAAAGGTTGATCAACTGTTAATTTCTTCTTCTTAACATAGGCTTGAATCTCCTCTTCATCTTTAAACTTTAACTTCCCCCATCTCTCATAAACCTTTACAACACTTTGACTCTTCTCAATCAATTTTTTAACATTCTTAACCTCAAACTCTAATCTACCAGGAAAAACCTCTTTGGCTTCTACCTTCAAAATCTCTTTAATCTCCTTAATAGCTACATCTTCTAATCCTCTAATCACAACTCCAATATATTTCATATCATTTCCCCCACATACAAATTATTATTAGTTTCTAATATTTTAACATTAATTACATCTCCTATCTCTCTATCACATTTTAAAACAGAAACACACCTATTTTTTCCTATACAAATCATTTGATCTTTAAACCATCCAGGTAGTTTAACTTCCAATTGAACTTTTTCATTTTTCTTAAAAACCTCAGGAACCCTTTTAGCTTTCTTAATTCCAATATCATGTCGACCTAAAACTAATTTTACTTTGTATTCTTTTTCCCATTTTTTTAACTGATCATAAAACTTCCACCAATTCAATGGCTTTACTTTTCCAACCTTTCTTGAATACTTATAAATTTCATATTTTTGTAATCCTAACTCTGCACCAATCTCCTTTGCAAATTTAATAATCTTAACCATCTGCTCATCATTTTTCTTAGGAACCCACACAGGACATAACCTAGCTACAATTCTATTCTCTACTAACTCTTTTGCAACATCTTTTATTTTTTTAACAGAATACTTACTAAAACCAGATAACTCTTTTGCCAATGGAGCATCCAAAGAACTAATAGACAAATTAACAACATCCAAACCAGCTTTTTTTAACTCATTTATTTTTTTAGAATCTAATAAAACCCCATTAGTCTGCATAGAGATTTTAACAACACCTTCTATATTTTTACATCTTTTAACTAATTTAACTATTTCTGGATAAGTCAATGGTTCTCCAACAGAATCAATATTAATCTCAATATCCACTCCCTTAAA